>NZ_JBSXNH010000065.1:0-9955 GCF_056857535.1 Vreelandella sp. L-25 | reverse complement strand
AAGCGCTCAGAGCACACAGGCGAGCGAATTCAGCGGAACGAAGCTCAGCCCGATAATGGGGGACAGGAACCGCCGTGGTACGGATCCGTTTGCCCGGTGGTGTGAGAGGACGGGGGAGGCGACTCCCCCTCCTACTCGATTTGCGCTTTTATATGCAAAAACGATCGACGATAGAAGCCGCTTCTGGCAGTCAACGTTTATTCCATGTAACACTATTGTAAAGCTATTCTCTAAGCCGTTATGGCGAGAGAATTCCCAACAAAGTGCCATGGAGAGACGGCCATTAAACGCTCATCTGTGTTTTCTAATATCCATAAACCTATCTTTTTTGGGTCTTTGGGCCTGCTACTTGCAGTGACGCTTCCGCTCATACTGTTTCCAGAGATGGGCCGCGTCTGGGTGATGGCAGCGCAAAGCTTCGTGACCACTAACTTTGGCGTGCTCTATCTCGCCATGGGGGTCGCTTCGCTGGGCTTTATGTTCTACATCGTGTTTAGCGATATAGGGCAAATCAAACTGGGCGATGTAGACGCCGAGCCGGAGTTTTCGCTGCTCTCCTGGGGCGCGATGTTGTTCGCAGCAGGCATCGGCGGGGCGGTTGTGTTCTGGGGTATGGTCGAGTGGATGTACTACCTGCAGAATCCTCCCTTTCATATTGAGCCTTTCTCTGAAGAGGCAACCGCATGGGCAGCGACTTACGGTATGTTCCACTGGGGCCCTATTGCTTGGTCGATCTACCTTGTACCCGCACTGCCCATGGCTTACTTCCTGCACGTGCGTAAACATAAAGTGCTACGCATCAGTGAAGCCATTCGCCCCGTGCTAGGAGAGAAACTGGCTAGAAGCTGGCTGGGCAACATTATTGATATTCTATTTATTTTTGGCATGCTGGGTGGCGGCGCAACGTCGCTAGGTATTCTGGTACCGTTGATCAATGAAGGGCTGGGTGGTCTGTTCTCCTTCACCCCTAATGCCACCAGCCAAATTGCGGTACTGGTAGGCACCACGGCGATCTTTGCGGTAAGTGCATGGCGCGGTTTGAAGGGCGGCATCGAGATGCTGTCAGATATCAATATGTGGCTTGGTTTAGCCGTGCTGCTGTTTGTCTTGGTGATGGGGCCTACCGTCTTTATTTTGGATACTGGCCTAAACTCCATCGGCTTAATGCTCAGCAACCTGGTTCAAATGGCGACGTGGACAGAGCCTTTCGGTGATCTGAATGGCTTCGAAGACACCGGTTTCCATCAATCCTGGACGATTTTTTATTGGGCTTGGTGGTTGGTATTTGCGCCAACCGTGGGTCTGTTTATTGCGCGCATTTCGAAAGGGCGCCGCATCAAAACCATGGTGGCCGGATCAATTTTCTTTGGCTCACTGGGCTGCGCGCTGTTTTTCATCATCCTGGGCAACTATGGCCTTTACCTACAGCTTTCAGGCACGCTGGACGTTATCCAGGTGATGAACGATCAGTCAGCTAATGCGGCCTTTTATGCGGTGCTGAGCCAACTGCCGCTCTCTTGGCTGGTGACGTTAGCAGTGGTGATTCTGCTGTCTATTTTCACTGCCACTACCTTTGATTCGATTGCCTACATTCTCTCTTCTGCCGCAGAAAAGAAGCTCGATAAAGAGCCAGCGCGGTGGCACCGCCTGTTTTGGGCCTTCACGCTGTCCCTGCTGCCAATGTCTCTGCTGTTCTTAGGAGGGCTGCAAACACTACAGACCGCTAGCATTGTGAGCGGTGTGCCGCTGCTGTTGATTTCCATGTTGCTGATGGTTTCTATGGTTAGGGCGGCGCACTACGATTTGCGCTTCCAGCCCGACTACGATGAGCCAGAAATCAATATCGAAGAGTTTCCGGAAAACGATCCATGGACCGAAAAGGGCACTTGGGAGTTACCCGATGAGCAGGGCGGTGAGCCCAGTAAGTCTTAACCGACTGGACAGCTACTCCTAATCTTTTAATGCCCTAACCACTATTGGCCATCCCGTTATCGGGATGGCTTTTTTGTCTCTGGTGTGTCGTCACTGCTACTGGCGAGCGTGCTGGGCAGGTCTGCCAGCTGCGCTTGCAAGGAAGCCATGCGCTGCCATAGCTGCTCTTGCCAGTGCTCACTGTCTCGCGTTTGCTGCTGCTGAGTTTCCAGTCCTTTGTGCGCTTTCTCTAGCGACTCTTCGAGCGTGCTGCGATGGGTATGCAGCTCACCGTTTTGGCGCTCAAGCTCGGTGATGCGCTGCTTGAGCAAGCTACACTCTTGCTGATAACCCTGAAGAGCGTCATTTTTTTGCTTCAGCTCATGGCTCAGCGCATCTGCTCGTTGCTCCCACTGCTGTAGGCGCTTCTGCAACGCTCTCTCTTCCTGGGCGCGCTCTTGTCGTAACGTATCCAATAGCGCCATCAACTTTCCTTCTGATGCCTCGTTACGCTGCTCTTCTTGGGCTAAGCGCTGCTCCCAACTCTTCTGCTGCTCTTCGAGCTTTTCACTGTAATGCGTTTGCGCTTCTTTTAGCGCTTGCTGGGTTTGGTCTAGCTGATGGCGGTGTTGGGCAGCTTCCTGGCGGAGATTTTCTGCTTGTTGCTGCCAGTGGCGCTCATTGGCTTGGCTCTCTGCCAGCTCTCGATTAAGCGTTTCAAGGCGCTCTTCGGTCTGGCGAAAGTGAGCAGCCAGTGCGCTTTCACGCTGCTCGGCGTTTGCCGCCTGCTGTAGAGCTTCGGCTGCTGCCTGTTGAGCACTTTCTACTTGCTGATTGGCATCTTCACGGTAGTGAACCAGCGCTTGGTTAGCGACGTCTTGGGCCTCGCGCCATAGCTCGCTGGCGACATTAACGACTACTTCAGGCACGCCTTTGGGGGGCGGTACATCCCGGTTCTGCTCACGCTCGGTACGCCATAAGCGGAAATGCTCACTGATGGTCGTAAAACTACCGGTGCCGAGCACTTCTCGGATGCGCTGCACGCTGGGTGTGTCCCCGCGGGCAAGCAGCTTATCAATCGCGTGCTGGACGTCACTGTACTGAATTCCGCTGCGTGCCATGGTCGTCATCCTTTGCAGTTAGAGAGCGCTATTGTCGTGGTTGTGTCTGAAAAAAACAATAATTACGTAATACATAAAACGTAATATTATTTATTTTATAGTGTATAAATTCAAGATTACGCCCATTATCTTGAGTTTTATGGGGCGTAGCGCCACACTTAACCCATTGAATAATGAAGAAGAGAGCGCTGAAATGCCAAGCCTGATAGAGGAGGAGCACTGGTCAACAAGCCAATCTGTCCTCGCGTCTACTCAGTACCCGCGAATCGAGGCGGAAAATGACTACCAAGCCGTGCGGCTATGGCTGGCGGAGTACCGTGACAGCCCGCAAACGCTAAAAAGCTACCGCCGAGAAGCAGAGAGACTGCTGCTTTGGCTGGCCAGTCAAAGGAAAGGCTTACGCGATATGAACCGCGAGGCGCTGCGCCAGTTTGAAGCTTTTCTAGAAGACCCTCAGCCGCGGGCGGCGTGGGTGGGGCCTTCAAAGCCAAGAGAGCATCCTGAGTGGCGGCCATTTAGAAATGGACTGTCGCCCGCTAGTCGCCGGCAAAGCTTGATTATTCTTCAGGGCTTATTTAGCTGGCTGGCAGAAGCAGGGTGGGTTAGGCATAACCCCTTTGTTCTGATGCGCGATAAAGCGCGACGGATGAATAATCAGTCGCAGGCCGTAGAGCGCTATCTGGAGCAACCGCTGTGGGCCTGGTTTTGGCAGTGGTTAAACCAGCCTTTGAGTAGTAATGATGCTCGCCTCATTTACGAGGATGCGCGTCGACGTTTCATCTTTAGCTTTGCCTATTTATTGGCTCCACGTATTAGTGAGATGGCCAGCGCCCAAATGGATGATTTTCATGAGGTGGAGGGGCGCTGGTGGTGGAGTGTGATAGGCAAGGGTAGTAAACAGGCTCGTATACCGGTGCCTGATGACATGCTGGAGAGTTTGAAAACATGGCGGGCAGCGCTAGGGCTAAAGGCACTGCCAAGCTACCATGAGCCAGCGCCAATCATTCGTGCGCTGGATAAACGCCGAGGCATTAGCGATAACCAGCTTTACCGATTGATTAAGGAAACCTTTGCCAAGGCCGCTGATGTGCTAGAAGAGGAGGGCGGTAAGCCTGCGTATGTGAATGCGCTTCGCCGAGCAACGCCTCACTGGCTGAGGCATACGGCGATCACTCATCAAGCCCAATCCGGCGTTAGCCTGCGTTACTTAGCGGAAAGCGCTCGCCATGCCAAGCTAGATACCACCAGCCGTTATTTGCACACCGAAGCCGATGAGTGGCATCAAGAGCAGCAGCGCCACCGCTTGAAAACGCCCCCAAAAGCAGGGGCTGAAACGTTATAATAGCCGCGACTGTGATTCATCAACGCAAAGGATACGCCATGGCAACTTCAGGCGCAGAGCTAGCCCAACAGGAGCTGGTCGAAGAGTTTGAGATGTTTGATAACTGGATGGACCGTTATCAGTACATTATTGATATGGGAAAGCAGCTGCCTGACTTTCCGGAGGAGCGTCGCACGGAAGAATATAAAATCCAAGGCTGCCAATCCAACGTGTGGATGTGCCATGAACAGGCAGGCGACAAACTGGTGTTCAAGGCTACATCGGATGCTGCCATCGTATCAGGGCTAATTGCCGTGTTGCTGCGTATCTACAGTGAGCGCACAGCCGAAGAGATCAATCAGACCGAGCCGCATTTCTTGAAAGATCTCGGGCTTGATAAGCACCTTTCACCCACGCGCAGTAACGGCCTGCACGCCATGTTAGAGCGTATCTATCAGGTGGCTAAGCAAGGATAAACGTTAGTGGCGGCAGGAGGTTGAGCGGCAACGCTCAGTAGGGCGGTCGTCATCTTCACGGCAGAGCGCTTCGCTGCGCCCACCGGGCACAGGGTCCATGCCGCCTGGGCTACCTGGGTGGCATTTCACGATGCGTTTGGCGGCCATCCAGCCGCCTTTGAAAGGGCCGTGCACCTGGATGGCCTCGATGGTATAGGAAGAGCAGCTTGGCCAGAAACGGCAGCGAGGGCCAAGCAGTGGGCTGATGGTGTATTGATAAACGCGAATACAGCCTACCATCACTGCTGTTAGCAGCTTTAGAAAAAACTGTTTAATGGCGAACAGCCAATTTTTCACGGCGCTTTTTTGCCGTATAGCGTGGCCGGGTCAATCAATGGCTCGCTGGTAATCTTGGCGCTGTCTGCACCGAGCGACACATAAAAGCAGCTGCGACGGCCGGTATGGCACGCGGGACCAGTTTGCTCCACCTGAACCAGCAGCGTATCACCATCGCAATCTAGCGCTGCGCTTTTAAGGCGCTGTTGCTGGCCAGATGTCTCACCTTTGCGCCATAGCTTTTGGCGCGAGCGTGAGAAGTAGCAAACTCGCTGCGTTGTCAGCGTCTCTTCCAGGGCTTCTCTGTTCATCCACGCCATCATCAGTACTTCGCCCGTATCATGTTGCTGGGCAATGGCGGGAATCAGGCCGTCTTCATTAAAGCGAACGGCATCTAGTAGCGTTGCAAGCTTGGGCAGGGAGGTTGTTGTGGTCGCTGACTCTAACGCCTTAAAAAGCTGTTGAGGGGCGAGTTCATCAAATTGGGACATTAGGCATTACTCACGGATCGGCATGCTTGACATAAGCCCTGAAGCTCAATCGTTTGGCGCTCAACGTTGAAGCCTTGGCGCTGGGCCAGGGCGGCAAGCTGATCGCTAATTTCATCAAGGTGCAGCTCTTCGACGTAGCCGCACTGGCGGCAGATGAGTAGCTGGAAGCCATGGGCGTGCTCTGGGCATGCGCAAGCCACATAGGCATTTTGCGATTCAATGCGATGCACCAGCCCCTGTTCGATCAGAAATTCCAGCGCGCGATAGACAGTAGGCGGGCGGGCAGCAGCATGCTCAGTGGAGAGCTGATCCAGCAGATCATATGCTTTGAGGCCGCCACCGTTTTCTGCGATAAGCTCAAGTACCCGGCGGCGTATCGGGGTAAACCGAACGCCGCGCGTGTGACACTGAGATTCTGCTTGCTGCAATAGCGTATTCGCTTCAGTCATTAGATAACTCGTTGAACGTCTCGCGTGTAGTCTACGCCGTTGCCGAGGGTGTGTCAGGGTTATCGACCAGCTCGCTTTTACGCGCAAAATGGTGCTGGGCGAACGCTACGCGCTTAGCCACCGGCACGTTATCAGGCTGACGCTCAATCAAGTCCAGCCGGCGACGTAGTCCCTCACCGTTGGTCATTTGAATTGCCAAGCCGGGGCGGGCGTTGAGCTCCAGTAGCATTGGCCCGTGTTTACGGTCCAACACCATATCGGTCCCCAGGTAGCCAAGGCCGGTCATCTCGTAGCAGCCTGCCGCCAGGTGAAGGAGAGTTTCCCACTGGGGCACGACAAGGCTTGCCAGGTCATGCCCCGTATCGGGGTGGCTATAGCAAGGGCGGTCAAACTGCACACCCCGTAGCGCTGCTCCAGTGGCGATATTCAAGCCAACCCCGACAGCCCCTTGGTGAAGGTTAGCTTTGCCATCGGATGCCGCCGTGGAGAGGCGCATCATGGCCATCACCGGATAGCCTTTAAAGACAATCACGCGAATGTCAGGAACACCCTCGTAGGTGTACTCAAGTAGGCTTTCATCAAAGTTAATCAGCGTTTCAATGACCGCTACATCGGGCGAGCCGCCTAATGAATAAAGGCCCGAGAGAAGGTTTGAGACGTGTCGCTCAATGTCTTCCATCGTCAGGCTGGTACCACTGGGTTTGTAGAAAAGGCCATTTTCTACCTTTTCAATAACAAGAATACCCTTACCACCACTCCCTTTGGCCGGCTTGACAACAAAACCCTGATGGCCGTCAAGCATGTCCCTCATATGCTTAACGCCAAACTGTGTCGTCACCGTACCGATGAGTTCGGGCGTGGTAATGCCATACTGCTGAGCCAGTAGCTTTGTTTTGAGCTTGTCATCCACTAGAGGATATAACCGGCGCGCATTGTACCGGCCAATATAACGAATATTACGCCGGTTCATGCCCACAATGCCTTTATCCCGAAGGCGGGTCGGCCACGTCCAGTTTTTTAGCCAGCTCATGAAGGCTTCTCATCTTCGGTAATGGGTTTGAAACGACGAAGTTCCAGCAGGCGATAGCCCGTGTAATTACCCAATAGCAGAATAAAGGCCATCAAGATGAGCTGCACACCCAGGAAGTTGAAGGTGATGTGGCGTACCCACGGGTTATTCATTGCAAGGAATGCCAGCACCGCTGTTAGCAGGCTGCCACCGCCCTGTACCAATACCTGTTTGGGACCTTCTTCTTCCCAAAGGATCGACATCCGCTCAATGGTCCACGCCAAGATGATCATCGGGAAGAACGTCACCGTTAACCCGGCACTCAAGCCCATGCGGTAGGCCAGTACGGTAAAGATCGAGATGATGGCAATAACCGTAATAATGACCGCCGAGACCCTCGCGACTAAGAGCAAATTGAGGTACGAGAGATAATTACGGATGATTAAGCCGACCGCCACGATGAGCAGGAAACCAATCAAACCGGTCAGTAGGCTGGTTTGAATAAACGCCAGAGCAATCAGTACAGGCATAAAGGTCCCTGACGTTTTCACACCCACAAGTACGCGCAGGAATACAACCACTAGCGCACCGATCGGGATCAGCAGGATCGTCTGGAATAGCGCCTGCTCTTCCAGCGGCAGACTGTGAATCGAGAAGTTTAGCAGCGTGTCGTCGGAGTAGTGGTTACGCACCGCCGCCGAAGCAGGCTGGTAGTGGGTTAGCATTGAGAAGGAAACACGGGAATTCGTGCCACCTTGAACCTCAAGCACCGCACGACCGCCAGTTTCCCATAATAGCAAGTTCTCGGGTTGACCCTGTTCGCCGGTCGCTGGGTTAAACAGCGTCCACTCTTCAGCAGTTTGGTCAAACACCTGAATCCAACTACTGAGGGTTTGACGGCGACGACCATCTTCCAGCAGTAAGCCGCTTACTTCTCTGGCCTGCACGCCTGCTTGATTCAGCAAGCGCACAATCAGAGCTGACGGTTGCATTTGGGTTAGCAGCAGGCGCGCATTTTCTCCCTGACGCTCTCCATTAATATCGAGAATTAACTCGCGGGCAAACGTAGCGTTATTGGCGCTACGATCCCAAGCACGATCAATTAGCTGGCTAGCGGCCGTATCGTAGGGGCTTTCCCAGGGAGTAACAGCAGGGATGCCGGGCGGCGTTTGTATGGGAGCGCGAGAGTCAGGTGATACCAGCATCTGAACGGAGTAATAGAGCTGCTGGCTGCCCACCGCTTCACGGATGGTCCACTGCGCCCGCCGACCCAGCTCATCTGCCAGGTAAGCCAGCCCATAGCCAGAAGATGCCGTGTTTTCGGTCAATACACGGAATCCTGCCTGGTGGGATGGCAGCGCTAGATCGACCTGTACCGGGCCATTTTGAGCGTTGAAGTTAATAACCGCTTCAATCTCCCATACTTGACGCTGCTCGCCTGGAAACCAGGGAATCTCAAACTGCAAATGGCGATGCACGCTGGCGACGATACCAACCAGCAGCAGCAATCCAACGATAAAATAAAATGGCAACCGTGACATGGCGATTCCTTTCAGCGTAAAGCGGCAGGGGAGTGTGATTACTCTTCAGTATCGTCTTGATCGGCCGCTTCATCATCAGCCGCTTCTTCAGAGGGTTCGCCACCCGGGAATTCGGGGCGGTCATGCAGATAGGTTTCAGCAACGTCGATCGTTGCTATATCCATCATGAAACGACGCCCAAGCAGTACCGGATAATCCAGATGCGAGCGGTCGTTCAGAGTGAACTCGACGTTTTCACGAATTGGCCCTAAAGTCATCAACAGTGAAATTACCGGGCGGGACTCTTCGCCAGATGCTTGGATGATTTTAACGCGGCGTTCAATAGGCGCCTCAATCCACTCGTCGCGAATCTGCTCTACAACCACGTCATCTTCATTCAGTGCCAGCTTAAAGCGCACCCAGTCTTCACCATCACGCTCAAAGCGAGTGATTTCGGAAGCAGATAAGGATGACGTATTGGCTCCTGAATCGACCCGCGCCTTTAAATAGGTGCCAATGCTAGGCAGGCCCACCCATTCGCTGCGGCCAAGCAGTGTTTTATTATCTTCGGGCTCTTCAACACGGCACTCTTCGCGAATAATGACGGGATCTTCGCTACGCGCTTCCAAACTGGCAACTTCTTGACGTAAATGGCGCAGCAGGCTGCCCACCTCACGAACATCTGCCGTCAGTACCTGCTGCTGGCTGAGCTGCTGCTCAATGAACGCGGTAGAGGCGTCGCACTGCTGGGCCAGTGATGTCTCAAGCTCAAGGATGCGGGTATTAAAAGACGCCTCGCTTAACGGCGGTGGCTCATTTGACTCTGGCTGTGTCACTGCGCAGCCTGCAAACGACATCGACAAACCGGCCATTAGCCATAAAACACCTGAGCGCATAACGAGGGATATCCTTGGACAATAAGAGCACGAATGATAAGGAGAAGGGTGACCGCTTGTCCATCCAACATGGCTGCGGTTTTTCATTCGTCTAGTTTAGCTGATTTAACATAATATATATTATGCGAACTCTGCTGATCAGTTGCTTGAGCAAATAAAGCCCATTACCTGGCAAACCATATGCGCTACCCGCTCGATATTGATGTAGCTGGGCGTCTATTAAGTTTCACCATGGATGACTGGATGTACCTGCAGCCGGATGGTCGGCTGATCAATACTTAGCAAAGCGAGTAGGGTGAGGCGTCTCCGCCTCATCCCTCTCACAGAACCGTACATACGGACCACGTATACGGCTCATGCCATTAACTTACCCCGAATTCGGGGACAGTGATGCCGGTTCTGACCCTGGTCAGATCCAATAACCGTAAGTCATTATGCAGGTAGGC
>NZ_JBSXNH010000064.1:0-110106 GCF_056857535.1 Vreelandella sp. L-25 | reverse complement strand
GCGCAGGTCAGTGGTGACGATGGCCGGGAGTGTCAGCGCGACGGTTTGCAGGCCGCCGTCGATTTCACGGGTCACGTTGACCTTGTCACCATCTACCGCGACTTCTGAGGCGAAGGTGCCTTGCGGCAGATTGGTCAGCGCGGCGAGCATCTGGCCGGTCTGGTTGTTGTCGGTGTCGATGGCCTGTTTGCCGAGGATGACGAGGCCGGGCTGCTCTTCGTCCACCACTTTGGCAAGCAGTTTGGCCACCGCCAGCGATTCGGCGCGCTCGTCGGTTTCAATATGAATGGCGCGGTCGGCCCCCAGCGCCAGCGCGGTGCGCAGCTGCTCTTGGGCGGCCTTGGGGCCCACGGTCACGGCCACGACCTCGGTGGCCACACCCTTCTCTTTCAGGCTCACCGCCTCTTCCACGGCAATTTCGCAGAAGGGGTTCATGGCCATTTTAACGTTGGTAAGGTCTACATCAGAGTGGTCCGCTTTGACGCGGATTTTGACGTTGTAGTCGATGACGCGTTTCACCGCGACGAGTACTTTCATAGGTTCCTCGCTTGGCTCGTGATAGAAGCCGTTAACCTGACTAGGCGCCGCCACCTAGTGGCTGCGCTCAAAATTCATGCAAGCGTTTGATAGGCTAGCAAATGAAAAACCCTATCAATTTGCCACAGCCTACCCACCAGCAACAACTTTCTCTTCGTGCGGCCTTGGTCGTAGCCCGCCGGTATCGCTATTCGTACCGACACTTATAAAGTGTGCTTTTGCCATCGTAGGGGTGACCTGACACGGGTATTATGCCTATCATGGGAGATAACCAGAAGCAAACGACCGTTTTAAATTAAGGCCATCTTTTCATAAGCTAGTGCCCATTCGCTAGCCAGATACAGATGGCGCTTATGAGAATAAGGAGAAACCGGGTGGAAAACGTTGAACGCGATGTAATGGACTTTGACGTGGTCATCGTGGGCGCAGGCCCCTCTGGCTTGGCCGCCGCCTGCCGTTTGATGCAGCAGGCCAACGAGGCGGAGCAAGAGCTAACCGTTTGCGTGGTCGAGAAGGGATCTGAAGTGGGAGCGCATATTCTGTCTGGCGCGGTATTCGAACCCCGCGCCCTGGCGGAGCTGTTTCCCGACTGGGAAGAGCGCGGCGCTCCCCTGAATACGCCCGCCACGCGCGACGATGTCTATTTGCTGAAGGATGCCGAAAAGGCGCAGAAAATCCCCAATGCGCTGGTACCCAAGAGCATGCACAACACCGGGGGTGAACTGACTCGCTACGTGATTAGCGCAGGCAACCTGTGCCGCTGGCTGGCCGAGCAGGCGGAATCGCTGGGCGTTGAAATATTTCCTGGTTTTGCTGCTCAGGAAGTCATCATTGAAGATAATGTGGTGCGCGGCATCCTGATTGGCGATATGGGCGTAGGTGCCGACGGTACGCCTAAAGATGGCCACATGCCGGGAATGGAGCTACGCGCTAAGTACACGCTATTTGCAGAGGGCGCACGGGGGCACTTAGGCAAGCGACTGATCAATGACTTCTCGCTGGATGCCGGACGCGACCCGCAGCACTACGGTATCGGCTTGAAAGAGCTGTGGGACGTACCCGCCGATAAGCACGAACCCGGCTTGGTGGTACATGGCTCCGGCTGGCCACTAGACAGCAAGACCCACGGCGGTTGGTTCCTCTACCATGCGGAAAACCAGCAGGTCGTCGTTGGCCTGATTATGGATCTCGGCTACCAGAACCCGTGGCTCTCCCCGTTCGATGAGTTCCAGCGTATGAAGCACCACCCGGTGCTGAGCCAGTACCTGGAAGGCGGCAAACGCGTGGCTTATGGCGCACGGGCCATTGCCAAAGGCGGGTTCAACTGCCTGCCGAAAATGACCTTCCCTGGCGGTCTGTTGATTGGCTGTGACGCGGGCACCCTGAACTTTGCCAAGATCAAAGGCCTGCACACGGCAATGAAATCAGGCATGGTGGCGGCAGAAAGTGTATTTGAAGCGATCAAAGGCGGCGATGAAGGCGGGCAAGAGCTTGCCAACTTTACCAGCAAGTGGGAAGCCAGCTGGGCCTATCAGGAGCTAAAAGAGAGCGCGAGCTTCGGCCCTGCCATTCACAAATATGGCACGGTTGGCGGTGGCGCCTATAACTTTGTGAACCAGTTGCTGGGCAATAAGCTCCCCAACGTTCATGACACCACTACCGACCACGGCGCGTTAAGGCCAGCCGCTGAGTTCGAGAAGATCAACTACCCGAAACCAGATGGCAAACTGTCGTTTGATAAATCCACCTCGGTGTTCTTGTCCAATACGAACCATGAAGAGGATCAGCCCTGCCACCTGCGCCTCGCAGACCCAGAGCTGCCGATTCGTGACAACCTGCCCAAGTATGCTGAACCCGCTCAGCGCTACTGCCCGGCAGGGGTGTATGAGGTGGTTGAGGATGATCAGGGCAAGCCACGCTTCCAGATTAACTTCCAGAACTGCGTGCACTGCAAAACCTGCGATATCAAAGACCCCGCCCAGAATATTACCTGGGTAGCCCCTGAAGGCGGTGGCGGTCCGAACTATCCAAATATGTAACAGGCCAAATATATAACAGGGATAGCAATGGTGCAGCTGGCTACGCTGGCTGCACCGGAGGCTCCATCACCTCAATAGGTGCACGGCGGGCGATGAGACGACGTCGCCCGGCTTGCACAAACCGCACATCAATCACCGGGTCGGACGGATTACCCTCTACTGCCGCCACTTCGCCTTCTCCAAACACTGCGTGCAGCAAGCGCTGACCGGGGTAGTAGTGGCTACCCGCTTGGTAACCAGCTGAAGACTCCTTCACCTGTGGTGCGGCTAAGGCAATGTCGGCGCGCCCTACTCTTTCCAAGTAACGGGCCACTAAGCTAGGGGATTGCACTTCTAACGGCGTATCTGGCGCCTGCTGATTGGCTAAACAAGCGGCGACACGCATACCATCCTGCCAGGCACTTTCGGCAATAAAACGGCTTGGCCGATGTGCACCTCCGTCGTGAAGAACCAGCAACTGCTCCTTGGCACGCGTGATGGCCACATAAAACAGCCGCCGCTCCTCCTCTAAGCGCTCATCATTCAGCGGGTTATCGCGGCTATAGTGGGGAAAGTCTTCTTCATTAACGCCTGCAACGGCCACTAGCGGCCACTCGAGGCCCTTGGCACCGTGCACGGTACTGACCAGCACGCCGCCAGCCTGATTCTCCACCGGACGTTCAAGTAGCTCAATGAAGGCATCTGGATCTTGTACGCTCTCAGCCTGCTCAATCAGCACGTCGAGCAAACGCACGTCCTCCTCTCCTTTATCGCGTCTAGCGGCGGCACGTTTCAGCGTTTTTTCAGCGTCAATCGCCTCTACCACATGGCCGAGCAATTTGGCCGGGGGCCATGCGTTAAGTTTGGGCAGCTCACACAGTAGCTCCCAGCGTTTTTTTAGCGTGCGCCGCTGTAACGGTTTTAGCGCTGCCAGAACGGGCTCGTGCCGCTCCGGCCACTGCTGGGTTGTCGCTAACTGGTAAGCCAGACGCTGCAGGCGTTCACGGGCGACAAAGGGGGTTGGCTGAGATAACAGCAGCAGCAACTGCTCTGGGTCGTGAAGCAGTTCTGGACGCCTGGAGAGTTTCAGATAACCTGCCAACGCCTGCACCAGGGGCAAGCGGAACACGAAGCGATCTTCTCGCAGCAGACGAAAGGGGATACCCGCCTGCAGCAAGGCAAGCTGGAAAGGCACCGAGAGCGCCCAGCTTCGCACTAGCAGGCTAGCATCACTGAGCGCCCTCCCCTGGGCCTGCCAGTCCATCAAGGCATCCAGTAACAGTCGGCTTCCTTGACCTACGGTTATGCGAGTATCGGGATTACCTGCTTCGGCCAAGCAGAGCTGATCGGGCCGACGCTGATTGGCCATGATGGCGTGGTTAGCCGTCAGCGCCAAGGCATGCCCGTGGCGAAAGGTCATGGAGAGCGGATAGTCGGTGGCTTTGCCGAAGGTGGCGGTAAAGTTCTCCAGCATCGTGTCTGGACGAGCACCGCGCCACTCATAAATACACTGGTTAGCATCGCCCACAGCCATCACATTCGCACTCGGCCCAGCAAGCACGGCCAGCAGCCGCTGCTGAACCGTATTGATATCCTGGTACTCATCAACAATCACATGATCCAAGAAACCTTCGACCCGCTTGCGGAGCGTGGCGTCCGCTTCCAGGGCCTGCAGTGGGCGGTAGAGCAGGTCCGCATAGGTCATGACGCCTTCAGCGTGCAGCAGACGCTCAGCTTCTTCGAAGGCCGTAGGAAAATAGTCGGTATCCGGCTCGTAATTAAGGCGCTCATAAAGCGCCGCCGCAGGCAGCATTTCGGCCTTCACTAGGCCACAAAAATGCGCCAACGCCTCTAGCCGATCACCTTCCAGCGCAGCGTCGCGACGATCTACCTGGCCGGCAAGCACATTTAGGCTAGCTTGACGAAGCAAGCGCTCCATTTGCCATTCAGCAGAGAGTAGCCGCCTGGGGGCGAGCGCTCCCCAGCGGCACAGGCTTTGGGTCAGCCGGTGGCCTAGGGAGTGAAAAGTACGAACGTCGGGCAACGGCTGGCCTGCTGAGGCCATGCTGGCTAGGCGACGCTGGAAGTCATCTTTCGCTGAGCGGTTAAACATCAGCACCAGCATTCGCTTGGGAGAAACGCCACTGCCTAACAGGTGAAGCACTCGGGCAGCCATGGTCGTGGTTTTACCTGCGCCCGCCACGGCGGCTACACGCGCATGCCCTTCCCTATGGTGAACAACAGCTTGCTGCTCGGCGGTTAACTTCACGGCGCCTCACTTGGCACGCTATCGCTCCACTGGCCAAGCAGGTGCCAGCTTCCCGCACTATAGAGCTGACACTCGCTCTGGCCTGACGAATTCTCTTGCACGCGCGCCTGCTCTACCAAGCGATAGAACACGTTGCGGTGCAGTCGAGCCGCTAAACCGAACCGGATAGCACATTCGGGCGCCATCTCGCCGCTGGGAGAAGCAGTCAACCTCATGGGGTGCTCGGCATCCAGACGTACTACATCGTCAAATTGAGTCTTTAGCCACCAGGCACCATCGTGGAAATCCGCTTCGACCACGACAAAGGGGCGGTCCACTACGGCAATGCGCCAGCGCTCCACGGGAGTGACCAGGCAGTATCCATCGGCATCCAGACGCAGTAGGCTGGAGAGCAGCTTGGCAATCGCAGGACGAGCAAACGGCTGCCCTTCATGCAGCCAGGAGCCATCCTCCTGAATCAGGATATCCATTTCTCCTGATAGCGCGGGCTGCCAGGTATCAACAGGGGGAATAGATGCTGAGCCTTCTGACTGCTGCAATAGTCGATCAATATTCATCACCGACCTCCAGTGGTTGTCACCGCGTGTTACACCACAAGCCCAGACTGTGCCAAGGCCTCTTTGACATGGGCAGGCGCGTCTGGTGCCGCAGCGCGGAACAGATGGTAAAAATTAACGGTCGTTTGCATGGCAACTTCATCCACGCTGATGCCTCGTTCACGCGCAATACACTCCGCGACTTCAACGACCCAGGCAGGCTCATTGGGCTTACCGCGATAAGGGACAGGGGCCAAATAAGGGCTGTCGGTTTCAATTAACAGCCGATCCAGCGGAAGCTGACGTGCCAGTGTTCTGAGCGATGCCGCATTACGAAACGTAATAATGCCGGAAAGAGAAATATAGAATCCAAGCCGAACCGCCTCCCGCGCCATGTCCAGGTCTTCAGTAAAGCAGTGGATGACGCCGCCCACCTGAGGATTGCTGTATTCACGCAGCAGCGCCAGCGTATCCTCTTTGGCCTCGCGGGTATGAATGATGACCGGCAACTCTAGCTCATTCGCAGCGATGAGATGCCGCTTGAATCGCTCATGCTGAACGCTGACAGGCACGCTCTCCTGGTAGTGATAATCCAGCCCTGTCTCACCAATCGCTACCACTCCATACTGTTCAGCAGCCTCTACGATATCGTCCACCGTCGGCTCATTTGGCGCTTGGTGGAGCGGGTGAAGGCCCGCAGAAATAGCCACATCGTGATGTGCTCTGGCAATGGCGGCCAAGCCCGGCAGCTCTTCTAACGTCGTAGAGATGGCTAAAAACTGGCTAACGTTGGCAGCACGGGCAGCATCCAACGTGGCGGCCACATCGCCGCCATGTGTATGCTCCGATAAACGGTCTAGATGACAGTGAGAATCGACAAACATGCAGTGCTCTTTGGAAGTAAATAGGAGGTGGCTAGCTTAGAGCGTAAACGAGGGAGGCGCTTTATCAAGCTGCCCGGCTAACAGGGTCTCGATACGGTCACGCACAGAGTAATCTTGCTGACTAAAGTGCACGCCAATGCCTGGCAGTCTTCGGCCACTAACACCTTCTGGTGAGATCCAAATCACCTGACCGGTGACGGAGAGTCGCTCGCTCACCCCTGGCAGCGTTAGCAGCAGTACAACGGGTTGCCCGAGGCTATACAATGTTTTGGTAGGCACAAAAATACCGCCTCGATCCAAAAACGGCATATAGGCAGATAGCAGCGTGGGCACGTCGGGTATCGTTAAAGAGAGTGCTTTTTGAGCAGCCATCACCACCTCATTGCATTAGATTGTCAGGAGCGCAGCAGCGCAGACCAGCGCACCAGCCAAGCTTCAAGCACCAGCTGTGGATTCGGGTTTGCTCCAACGGCCAGCAAGCGGCGCTGCTCTCTGGCGTAATCTAATAGCCGGAACCAGTCCTGTACGCGGCCATTTTTCACCGCCTGGCGATAAAGCGGCGTTAAATCAGGATTGTGTAGCACGCTCTGCTCGCCCGATAGTCCCAGACGAATCAAGTCTTCAAGCCAAGCAATACCGTACCATAAGATCGCATCAATCGCTTGGCGATCCAGCCTCGCCGCCTCTGAAACAGGCTCTGCCCCGCGCACTAACTGTTCGAAACAGTCGTGAATCTGGTGGCGCAGCGCCCGTTCATCGGGAGCGGCCAGCTCAACCGCTAACAGGGGAAGGCCGCCTGATACTTGCCACCAGAAGTGAGCTTCATCACCACCCAGCTGCTGGGTCAGCCACCCTTTACAGTCATCAAAGGGCACGCTTGCTAGGGGCCACTGCTGGCAGCGCGAACGAATCGTTGGCAGCGTGCGGGAGGGCACATCTGAAAGTAGGATAAATAACGTTTTATCGCCGGGTTCTTCCAGGCTTTTTAACAGCGCGTTGGCGGCGGCAATATTCATGGCTTCAGCAGGTGAGATCACAATCACTCGGTAGCCACCCTGCTGCGCCGTTTGCGAGACAAACCGATTCACTTCGCGGACGGGGTCAATGCGGATTTGGCGCTTGCCCTCTTCTGGCGACACCCGCAGTAGATCAGGGTGATAGCCAGAGGCCAACATGGCGCAGCTGTGACACTGCCCGCAAGCCTGCTCGCCGGGCTGGGCACATAGCGTTCTAGCGATCAACGCTTCTGCCAACTGCTGCTTGCCAACCCCGTGGGCACCGCTAATCAGCAAGGCATGGGGCATGCGCCCGCTGTTGGCAAGGCGCACCAGCTGCTGCCAAGTGGCCTGATGCCAGGGCAATACGCCAGTTATTGCCATTGGGCAACCCGTTCTTCCAATACGTGGCTTAGCGCCGCTTGAACCACCTCTAGCGGCTGAGCTGCATCAATCACCGCAAAGCGCTCAGGCGAAGCGGCCGCGCGATCCAAATAAGCTTGGCGTACCGCCATAAAGAAATCCGTCTGCTCTTGCTCAAACCGGTCACGCTGGGTATTTAGCTCGCGTAGGCGGCCCTCTAACCGCTCTTTGGCAGCTTCGGGCGACATATCCAGCAGCAGAGTGAGATCAGGGGCAAGGCCTTGCTGTACAAATTGCTCTAACTGCGCAATGCGTGCGGGGTTGATCCCGCGCCCGCCGCCTTGATAGGCAAAGGTGGCATCGGTAAAACGGTCACATACTACCCAGGCACCTCGTGCCAACGCTGGCAGGATTTTTTCCGCTAGATGCTGTGCACGGGCCGCAAAGACCAGTAACAGCTCGGCATCAACGCTCAGCGGCTCTTGGGGGGCAGGGTCAAGCAGCAGCTCACGAATTGCTTCTGCGCGGGGGGTGCCGCCCGGCTCACGGGTTCGCACCACTTCCATTCCCTGGGCCGTTAGCCATGCTTCGACAAACGCCATATTGGTAGACTTACCGACTCCCTCACCGCCTTCTAGGGTGATGAAGCGTCCGCGCTTGCTCATTGCTGCCCCTTACTCAATAGATACGCCATCGACATGTTCAGTGTTTAGCTATTTAACGGTTTCGAATATAGCGATTCACGGCATTGTTATGCTCGCGTAATGTGCGCGAGAAGTGATGCGTGCCGTCACCTCGGGACACAAAATAGAGCGTTTCGCCGGGTAGCGGCTTCACCGCCGCCTCCAATGAGGCTCGCCCTGGCATGGCAATCGGCGTCGGCGGCATGCCGTCAATCACATAAGTATTGTAAGGGGTGGCTTCACGTAGGTCTGCCCGTGTGATGCGGCCATCATAGCGCTCGCCCATGCCGTATATTACCGTGGGGTCTGTTTGCAGACGCATGCCACGCTCCATCCGGCGCTTAAATACCCCAGCAATCTCTCTGCGCTCTTCAGGCGCCCCGGTTTCCCGCTCAATCAGCGATGCCATAATTAGCGCTTCATAGGGCGTTTCAATGGTTAAATCGTCATCCCGTTCCGCCCACACTTGCTCCAAAATGCGCTCCATCCGATTTAACGCTTGGCTCAAAATATCGACATCGCTCATGCCCAGATGATAGCGGTAGGTATCGGGGAAGAACCAACCTTCAGGAAAGGTGCCCTCACGGTCCAGCAGCGTCATGACTTCTTCGTCACTCATGTCTGCCGTACGGTGTTCAAGCTTCGGCGCACTATTTAGCAGCGCACGCATTTGGCGAAAGGTCCATCCTTCAGGCACGGTCAGCGAATAAGTCACCACGTTATTACTGCCCAACAGGGCCATCACCTCTCGCCCACTCATCCCCGGTGTGAGGCGGTACTCGCCAACCCGTAGACTTGGCATCTGCTCTGGGTCTATCCGCGCCAGTAGCTTAAATGCCCAGGCATCCTCAAGCACTCCTTGCGCCTCTAAATCGCGAATGACTTGATTAAAACCAGCTCCGGCAGGCACTTGATATAGGGTGGGTTCCTCTACCGCAATTGGCGCCGCTAGACGCTGCTGCCAATAAGCATAACCGCCGAGCGCAGCGGCAACGGCCAGCACAACCAATATTCCAAAGACGGTAAGTAACCGTTTCACGTTGACACCTCAATCTATTTATTTGGATTCTGATGCGGGAAACATACTGGGATAGCCCAGCAGGCGGTGAGCCTCACCCTGCAGTGGGTCTGGCCCTGCTAACACAGGCCAAGTCGCGATCAGGCCGCCCTGCGTATCAAGCAATTCACACACAGGCCACACGCCCTGTACCGAATTACCTACCCAAAGGCGCTCAACCTGTGGTAGTTCCGAGACTGTCAGCCCCTCTTCCTCAATAACGCCGTTAGCCAATAGCGCAGCGCGCAGAGTACCTGCCACGCCGCAGCGGTTTACCCGGGGGGTCAAAAGACGCCCTTCCGTTGACCAGAAGAGGTTCATACTGGTTGCTTCCACCATTTCGCCTGATTGGTCCGCTAACAGGCCTTCGGCAATATGGCTCTCTTGCCACTCCTGGCGAGCTAGCACATTCTCCAAACGGTTAAGGTGTTTGATGCCCGCAAGCAGCGGTTGATGCCCTAAACGAAGATGGCACAAACGTACGCAGACACCGTGTTGCCACCGCTGCCCGTTGGTAACAAAAGGCGTTCGCCGAAAGATCAGCCTGGGCTCAGGAGGATCAGGCAGCGCGTAGCCTCGGCCACCGCTTCCGCGTGTCAATATTAATTTAAGTACTTCCAGCGCTGCCGCAGGGGGC
Organism: Vreelandella sp. L-25; assembly: GCF_056857535.1. Lineage (NCBI taxonomy): Bacteria > Pseudomonadati > Pseudomonadota > Gammaproteobacteria > Oceanospirillales > Halomonadaceae > Vreelandella > Vreelandella sp. L-25. Next base: position 100,127 of record NZ_JBSXNH010000064.1, on the reverse strand, counting down.
GACTGCCACACCTGCGCCAGCTGTTGAGAGGTAGGCAACGGGATATTCAAGCGCCGACAGCCCTGTTCCAAGCGCGCGAGGTGATAATCCCAAAGTACGGGTACCCCATCGCGCAGCAGCACTGTTTCAAATACACCGTCGCCATACGCTAGCCCGCGGTCATCAAATGGCACCTGGGGCATGGGCATAAAAAGTTATACCTTTTTGAACAGCAGGGAGCCGTTAGTGCCACCAAACCCGAACGAGTTGGAGAGCGCGATATCAATACGCATATCCCGCGCGGTATGGGGTACGTAGTCGAGGTTGCAGCCCTCCTGGGGGTTATCCAGGTTGATGGTGGGCGGGGCGACCTGGTCACGGATTGCTAGAATGCTGAATACCGCCTCTACCGCACCGGCGGCACCCAATAGGTGGCCAATCATCGACTTGGTTGAGCTAACGGCCACCTGCTGGGCCGCACTGCCCAACACTTTTTCAATAGCGCGACTTTCAGCCAAATCGCCGGCAGCAGTTGATGTGCCATGGGCGTTGATATACTGCACGTCTGCCGGATCAATAGCGGCATCTTTAATCGCATTGCGCATGGAGAGTGCGGCACCGCGACCATCCTCGGGCGGAGCGGTCATATGGTAGGCGTCATCACTCATACCAAAGCCAGCCAGCTCCGCGTAGATAGTGGCGCCACGGGCTTTCGCATGCTCGTACTCTTCTAGCACCAGCACCCCTGCACCATCAGACAGCACAAAGCCATCGCGGTCGGCATCCCAAGGACGGCTCGCTGCTTGCGGGTCATCGTTGCGCGTTGAGAGCGCGCGCGCGGCAGAGAAGCCACCCAAACCTAATGGTGTGGTGGCCATTTCTGCGCCGCCACAAATCATGACATCCGCATCGCCGTAGGCGATGGTGCGCGCGCTGTAGCCAATATTATGGGTACCGGTGGTGCAAGCCGTGGTAATCGCAATATTCGGCCCTTTAAAGCCATGCTGGATCGCCATGTTGCCGGAAATCATATTGATAATAGAACCAGGCACAAAAAACGGTGATACCCGACGTGCACCGCCTTTATTGAGCGCATTATGGTTATGCTCAATCATTGGCAGCCCACCAATTCCAGAGCCAATCGCCACGCCGATGCGCTCAGCATTCTCCTCTGTGCACTCTATCCCTGAATCCTGTACCGCCTGAGCACCGGCAGCCATACCATACTGAATGAACAGATCCATTTTGCGAGCGTCTTTGGGGTTCAGATAAGGGCTGATATCAAAATTCTTTACCGAACCGCCAAACCGCGTATTGAAGCCACTGGTATCAAAGTGCTCAATAGGCGCTATGCCGCTTTTACCGGCGACAATGTTCGCCCACGACTCATTGACACTATTGCCCACTGGGGTCACCAGGCCTAACCCAGTTACCACTACCCTTCTTCGCGCCATCAGTTTCCTCCAGGCATCCATGGTGACACGACCCATCTGGGTCATTTGCTGCAGAAATTTGGTGACTAGTATAACGGAGATTGAACGTTATATTCATTGTGAGCGTAAAGCAAAAAAGCCGCCCCATATCAGGACGGCTTTTTTAAGACGGATGGGTGAGCACCCCACCCTGGTTCACAGCGTCGACCGCGCCCTTACTGGTGGGCGTTTACGTAGTCGATGGCTTCTTGAACCGTGGTGATTTTTTCAGCTTCTTCGTCAGGAATTTCAGTATCGAACTCCTCTTCCAAAGCCATCACCAGTTCAACGGTGTCCAGAGAGTCGGCACCCAAGTCTTCAGTGAAAGAAGAGCTATTCTGGATGTCTTCTTCTTTAACGTTCAGGCGCTCTGCCACAACTTTCTTAACGCGCTCTTCAATAGTACTCATCAACGTACTCCAGTCGTTCACATTAGCTGTTAGAGATAACCAGCTATTTGGAAACCGCAAGCCAAAAGCTGCGGGGTAGTTTATAGACGCCCTTAAGTTGACGCAACCGCCAAGCCTAAGGCCATCAACGCATATTCATACCGCCGTTCACGTGCAGCGTTTCACCAGTGATATAGCCTGCGGCATCGCTGGTTAAAAAGCCAACCGCTGCGGCGATCTCTTCCGGCCCACCTAAGCGTGCCAGCGGAATCTGCTTTAGCAGCATTTCATGCTGGGCTTCAGGCAGCGCTTCGGTCATGTCGGTGGCGATAAAACCAGGCGCAACGGCGTTTACGGTAATGGCACGGGAAGCAACCTCTCGCGCCAACGCCCGGCTAAAGCCTTCCATACCTGCCTTAGCAGCAGCGTAGTTAGTTTGGCCCAGGTTGCCCATGGTTGCCACTACAGAGCTGATCGATACAATCCGCCCGAAACGCGCCTTGGTCATGCCACGAAGACACGCTTTGCTGACGCGATATACAGATTTGAGGTTGGTATCCATGACGGAATCCCACTCCTCCTCTTTCATCCGCATCAGGAGGTTATCACGAGTGATACCCGCATTGTTAACCAAAATAGTCGGGGCGCCAAAACGCTCGCCAATGGTTTTCAGGACCTCATCAATGCTCGCTTGGTCCGTCACGTTCAGGCACATACCAGCGCCTTCAACCCCGTTAGCTTTCAGGTCGGCATCGATTTTTTCTGCGCCAGATTTGCTGGTCGCTGTGCCGATGACAATACGCCCTTGGCGGCCCAGTTCATGGGCGATAGCGCGACCAATGCCGCGGCTCGCACCGGTCACCAAGGCAACTCGTTTTTCTTGCGTCATAACACGTTTCCTTCCACTGAACTAAGCAAGGGTAGCTGAAAATAGCCGCTTATCACGCACTACCTGCTAATGTTTCTCGCGCAAGCTCAAGCGCTGCATCCAAGCTATCGGGGTCATTCACCGCTAGCCCCTTGGCACCGCGCACAATACGTTTATTAAGACCTGTCAGCACTTTGCCTGGGCCACACTCAATGAAGACATTAGCACCTTGCTCAGACATTGCTTCAACGCAGGAGGACCAACGTACTGGCTGGTAGAGCTGCTCAATTAAACGAGTGCGCAGCGTATCAACATCTGCATGTGCCTGGGCATCGACGTTCTGAATAACAGTATAGCGAGGGGCACGTAGCTCAATCGCCTGCATCGCTTCGGCAAGACGCTCAGCAGCAGGTCGCATCAGCGCGCAGTGAGAAGGAACAGACACAGGGAGGGCAAGTGCGCGCTTAGCGCCCGCTTCTTGGCAAGCAGCAATGGCACGCTCAACGGCTGCTTTGCTACCAGCAATGACGACCTGACCCGGGGAGTTATAGTTAACTGCAGAAACGACATCGCCCTGGGCAGCGCTTGTGCAAGCGGCTTCCACCGCGCTGTCATCAAGCCCAAGAATGGCGGCCATTCCGCCTTCACCAGCAGGTACAGCTTCTTGCATTGCCTCTCCGCGCAGGCGCACCAGTTGGACACCCTCTGCAAAGCCCATCACGCCCGCACAGACCATAGCGCTATACTCACCCAGGCTATGGCCCGCCATCACGCTGGGGCGAGGGCCTTCCAGCTCCTGCCAGACGCGCCAGATGGCAACGCTTGATGTCAGCAGCGCAGGCTGCGTGCAAGCCGTGGAATTCAACGCTTCTTCCGGCCCTTCTTGGACTACTTTCCATAAATCGTAGCCCAGCGCGTCAGACGCTTCCTCAAATGTCGTTCCCACCACACTGTAACGCTCGGCTAGCTCTCGCAGCATTCCAAGCTGCTGAGAGCCTTGCCCGGGAAAAATGAGGGCAAGGGGTTGAGACATGTCGTTCACCTTTGCTCTTGTAGGCATTTGCTCAGTTGAGCGATAGGCGTGGCTATCGGCCCCGTTATAAAACGGCTGTTGGCACATCCTACTGCCGCCGATAACCCGCAAAAGTCGTGCAACGCATTGCTGTAACCCACTCATCTGCCCACTGAGCTAAGCCCAGTGTTTGGCAAGCTGAGTAGGCAAGTCATGTTCTACTTCCTGCAGCGCTCGCTGAATAGCATAGTAGAACCCATCTGCACGGGCGCCACCATGGCTTTTCACCACAATACGTTTTAACCCAAGTAGGCTTGCGCCATTATAACGAACGGGGTCAAGCTCCTGCTTTAGCCGCTTCAGCACAGGTTTGGCCAGTAAACTTGCTAAGCGCCCGCATAGGCGTGACTCAAACGCCATCTGCACACGCTCCACCAGCATACGGGTCAAACCTTCGCTCGCCTTGAGCACCACGTTACCAACAAAGCCATCGCAGACCATGACATCAATATCGCCCTGGAAGATGTCACCACCTTCGGCATACCCCTGATAAGCAAAACTTAATGTGGTAGCGCGCTCACGCAGCAGCCGGTCAGCCTCTCGCACCGTCGCACTGCCCTTGGTCGCTTCCGCGCCAACATTCAATAGCGCGACTCGAGGGCAATTAATACCATCCATACATTGCGCCATTGCCGCACCCATCATGGCAAAATCCACTAGCCGTGATGCGGGCGAGTCCACATTTGCGCCTAAATCCAGCAAATAACAGCGACGACCACCCCGTGCAGGAATCGCCGTACTGATAGCAGGTCTGGAAAAGCCTGGCAGCATACCAAGCTCACGCCTTGCAAGCGCGACTAGTGCACCGGTGTTTCCTGCACTAACACCCGCTGCAGCATAACCTTGTGCCACATAACGCAACATATGCACCATGCTGGTCTTATCCCCAGAGCGTAACGCCCAGGCAGCAGAAGCATCTTGTGACACAGTATCAGGCGCATCGCAGACGACTAAACGTGACGCTGCCGCAGCCAAGGGCTGCGGCAAGCGCGAAAGCTCAGCGACAACACGCTGACGCGGGCCAAACAGAGCGAGCTCTAGGTCAGGACGTTCAATCACTGCCCTTGCAGAGCCCTCTATGATGACACGAGGGCCTTGGTCACCCCCCATGACATCAATCGCTAGGCGCAATGCACCCACTCTGTTTCGCCACTCGTTAGAGAGTTAAGGATTAAACCTCAACTACCTTACGACCACGGTAGAAACCATCCGGAGAAACGTGGTGACGCAGGTGAGTGGTACCGGTTTCTTTGTCCTGGGACAGAGTCGGTGCGCTCAACGCATCGTGGCTACGACGCATGCCGCGCTTGGAACGAGTTTTACGGTTCTGTTGAACTGCCATGGGTGTTTACTCCAAGGTATATAGGGTAAGTGATGCTTACTTTTTGCCTTTCAAAGCGCCACTGCTTTTCAAAGCATTGAGCACCGCGAAAGGATTCTTGGCTGAAGCGGATTCATCCGCCGCGCCTTCGGTCTTGCTGACCAGCTGCTCCGCCGAGACATGGCATTCGGTCTCATCGTGATAGACCACCTGCGGCAGGCTGAGGATTAATTCATCCTCAACTACCGTCAGCAAGTCCAGCTGTTCATTTTCCACCAGCACCGGCTCATGACTGGCAGGCAGCTCGGCCGCCAAGGCTTCGTCGGTAATCATTCCAAGCAGGAAGTCACTGGAAACGTCTTGGCTAAGCGGCACCATACAGCGGCGACAAGGCAGCGCCAGGGTCGCTTGCAAATGGCCACGAATTTCGCGACGGCCTTGGGCATCTACACCAAACCCAAGCACGACGTGACAGTCGCCGGTTTGGTCACCCGCTTCTTCAGCGAGGCGGGGCAGCTTATTCAGCGCCACTAAGCCTTCAAGTCGTTCGCGGCGGGCTGCAAGCTTATAAGGCTCAACCCGGCTGGGGAGTTGTGAGGTCAACATAGGCGCGCAATGATAGGCACTCGCCCTCCTGGTGTCAAAGCTCATGGCATAATTCTTATCGGTTTATCGATGAAAACAGCGTCAATAGGCATGCCGCTGGGCTTTCGCTACACTCATTGCCAGTACATATTGCGCCATTCAGGCCACAAGGAGACGATAGTGCCGCAAACGCAAAACGCCCCTCTTGTGCTCGCCTCCAGCTCGCGCTTCCGCCAAGCGCTGCTGGACAGGCTACACCTGCCCTACCAATGCTACTCGCCCGATATTGACGAAACGCCACTTCCAGACGAGTCACCAAAGGCACTCGTTCACCGCCTAGCATTGAGCAAGGCTAATGCCGTCGCGGAACGTTTCCCCAATCACTGCATTATTGGTTCTGATCAGATTGCTCTGTTTGAAGGGGATATTCTCGGCAAACCCCATACTACGGAGCGGGCCTGCGCTCACTTAGCCCGCTTCTCAGGCCAACGAGTCACTTTTTTAACTGGCCTGGCCTTATTAGACACGCGCCACCAGCGCCATCAGGTCCATATCGAACCGTTTGACGTGGTGTTCCGCACGCTGAGCGAGCGGGAGATTGAGCGCTACGTAGCAATAGAGCAGCCACTGGATAGCGCCGGCAGTTTTCGCATGGAAGGCTTAGGCATTGCTCTGTTTGAGCGCTTAGAGGGGCGTGACCCCAATGCGCTGATCGGTCTGCCGCTGATTGCCTTGTGCGACATGCTTCGCCAAGCAGGCATGAACCCGCTTGGCGATGCCTAATGCTACTGCGCCTGAAACTTTATAGGCGCATGACTACTGTGCAAGCCAAGCACTTCCGCTGCGGCCTGGGTAAAACGCCGCGTTAGGCGCTCAAAGGGATCCAGGCGGGGCGTATAGTTCTCCCATGATGCCTCACCCACCTGAGCACGCGCCACCTGTTCAAGGCTTGCCAACTCATCGACCAGCCCCAAGCCAAGCGCCTGCTCACCGCTCCAGATCAGCCCGGAAAAGATCTCCGGGCTATCACTCAAACGATCACCACGCCCAGCCTGTACATCATTGATGAACTGCTCATGAGTTTGAGCGAGCACGCTCTGCCAGAAACGAGCCACCTCCTCATCCAAGGGCTGGAACGGATCTAAAAACGCCTTGTTCTCGCCTGCAGTCATCACCCGCCGCTCGACGCCCAGCTCATCAATAGCTTCTTGAAAGCCAAAACCGGCATAGATCACCCCAATAGAGCCCACCAAGCTGGCGGGAGATGCCACTATCTCATCCGCCGCGGCGGCAATATAGTACGCCCCGCTGGCACCGATATCCTCGATCACGGCAATAATCGGCTTATCTCCCTGCTCACGCAGCCGCATAACCTCCGAGTAAATACGCTGCGACTGCACTGGGCTTCCACCAGGGCTATCAATATGCAGCACCACTGCCGACGCGCTTTGACTCTCCCAAGCCCGGTTTAACCCTTGAATAATACGCTCAGCATTAGCGGGCGAATCGTTGGCGATCACGCCATGCACTTCCACCAATGCAAGATGTTGCTGCGCAGGCACCGCGGCTGACGGCTCGGCTAAAAACACGCGATATAACGTAACCGTGAGTGATACCAGCACTAGCGCCAGCAGCATCAGCCGAAAAAACAGCTTCCAACGGCGTGTTCTACGCTGCTCGGTCAAGACGCCACCAATCCAGCGATCCATCATTTCAAGCTGCGCTAGGCGCTGACGCTCTCTGAGTATTTCCGCATCGTCATCCTGCCCACCTGGCAACGGTGACTCTTGTGCCTTGGTGGAGACATCCGGCCCCTGGGTCCAGCGATCATGAACACCACGCTGATCTTCACCTTGAGAAGCCTCTTCACTGTCACCACCGCGCTGCTGCTCATCACTCATCGTCAGCTCCTACTCTTCGTTTAAGGACGCCCTTATGCATGACGCAGCCAGTCAAATAGCGACGGCACGTCTTCAGCGACCCACACCGGCTGGCTAGCGGCTAGCCGAGCGGGAGTATGCACTCCGTAAGTTACGCCCACCCGATCCATACCGATAGCACGCGCCATTTCAAGATCATACTCAGTATCGCCCACCATTACCGCTCGCTCTGCTGGAACCTGAAGCTCAGCCAAAATCTCTAGCAGCATTTGCGGGTGGGGCTTAGAGCGCGTTTCGTCAGCAGTCCGGCTAGTGTGGAACAGCCCCCCGCTACCTGTTTCATTAAAAACCCGATCAAGCCCACGACGGCTTTTACCCGTCGCCACCGCAAGCCGCTGCTGGGGCCGCTCTCTCAGCTTTGCCAACTGCGCTTCAACCCCATCAAAAAAGGGCATAGGCGTAGTGTCACCATGAACAAAGTGATGGGAATAGCGCTGGCGCAAGCGCTCCGCCTGCTCTGGCTCAATGCCTGGGCAGAGTTTGGCAATCGCCTCAGGAAGACCCAGCCCAATAATGTCTTCAATGGCGCTGACTTCAAGCTCACCCCATTCAGCGTCTGCCGCTGCTGCTTGCATACAGGAAACAATCTTCGGCACAGAATCCATGAGTGTGCCGTCCCAATCGAAAATAATTAGCTCATAGCGCATAACAGTTCTCTTTTATTGACGTGCGCGCTTGAGCGTCTCTTCAAGCGCCTCCGGAAGCGGCGCTTTTACCGTCACCGGCCTGCCATTGCCAGGCTCGGGGAATGTTAACGAGCGTGCATGGAGGAAAAGTCGCCCCAACCCCAGCTGCTTGGTTAACAAGCCGCTCTCACGAGTAGCGTACTTATCATCCCCCAGCAGCGCATGGCCAGCATGGGCTGCGTGCACACGAATCTGGTGTGTGCGCCCCGTAACGGGCTCAGCCTCAATTAACGTGACCTTTTCAAAGGTTTCCACTACAGAGAAGTGGGTGCGCGACACTTTACCGTTGGGATCTACCCGCACGCGCCGTTCGCCGTTACCTGCATCAAAACGGTCCAACCGAGCACTTTCATAAGTTTTACGGGCCGGCCAGCGCCCGGCCACCAGCGCCAAGTAGCGCTTATCCATGCCGTGCTTTTTCAACGCCTCATTAAGGGTTACCAGCGCATCGCGAGACTTGGCGAGCAGCAAACAACCTGAGGTATCACGATCCAGGCGGTGCACTAACTCCAGGAACGTTAGGTCGTCCCGCACTTGGCGCAACGCCTCGATGAGACCAATCTTAACGCCACTGCCACCATGGACTGCTAAGCCTGACGGCTTATTCAGCACCATCCAGTCGGGCCCTTCCATAATGACGCTGCCGACAAGCAGGTCGCGCAGATTATCGCTCACCTCTTTCACCGCCTCTTTAGGCGCTAGGCGCAGTGGCGGAACACGTACTAAATCGCCCGTTTGCAGGCGATAATCCACTTTTACCCGTTTCTTATTGACCCGAACCTCACCCTTACGCACGATGCGGTAGATCAATGCACGAGGTGCACCTTTTAGCCGGGTCATTAAAAAATTATCGATTCGCTGACCCGCTTGTTCCGGGGCGATATCCACCCACTGTACTTCACGCCCTTCGGACATTGCCGCGCACTCCTGGTGACATTCTTTAACGTCAGGCTAAAAACGGCATTCTAACGTAGACCCACCGGCATTGCGTCAATTGCTGGTGGTTGTCTTTACTGTTATATTCCAAAGCGCTCATCGGCCAACGTGGCCGGGCCGAACGTGGCCCGCTTATATAATCCTTGTATGGCGAATGATTGCCCACGTTTTGCCTTCGCACCTGCCCGACAAACACGCAGGTCAGAGCGAAAAAGCATGGATCAGTGTACGCACTACCTGCTTATCACGTATTGAAATGTAGTAACTCTGCCGTTAAGTAAATGGGTAACGACAGAGAGCGTCAGGTCATGCCAGCAACGGCAGGCCCGTCACTAAATAAACGTTACGCTTCAGAGTGGCAGCCCCTTTTCGTCACAAGGCACTGCCAATTCTGGGGCGCAAAGATCAACGCTGTGCCGATACCGGCGTTGGTGAATCGATGAATGCCAGGTGTGGGCGGTGTCAGCAGAGCCGGATGGACGTGACAGCCACCGAAACATGTTCTGCCGCCGCCACGTACTCAACGCCCTTTCGGCCGGGTCGGCAGAACTGCCTTCCCGGCTTAATGCGTCAGCATAACCATGCGCCGAGCACAAGCACGCAGCACCCAGCGATTCGCCGACGCTAGCCTTTAAAAGCGCTTCGGCACGCCATGCTACGTGAGACAACATGAAACGGATGCTAATTAACGCGACCCAGCCGGAAGAGCTGCGGGTCGCACTGGTAGATGGACAGCGCCTGTATGATTTAGATATTGAATCTGGCGCTCGGGAACAGAAAAAAGCCAATATTTATCGGGGTAAAATCACCCGTGTAGAACCCTCGCTCGAAGCTGCTTTTGTTGACTTTGGCGCTGAGCGCCACGGCTTCCTTCCGCTGAAAGAAATCTCCCGCGAATATTTTGTCAAAGATGTCTCTGGCCGTCCGAGCATTAAAGAAGTGCTCAAAGAAGGCCAAGAAGTCATTGTTCAGGTCGATAAAGAGGAGCGCGGCAACAAAGGGGCAGCGCTGACCACCTTTATTAGCTTGGCAGGTCGCTTCCTCGTCTTGATGCCCAACAATCCTCGTGCGGGCGGTATTTCGCGCCGTATTGAAGGGGATGATCGCAGCCAGTTAAAAGACGCCATGGGCCAACTTACTGTGCCCGACAAAATGGGCCTCATTGTTCGCACCGCAGGCATTGGCCGTAGCCCAGAAGAGCTTCAGTGGGACTTGGATTATCTCGTTCAGGTATGGGAGTCCATCACCACAGAAGCCGGTAAGCGTTCTGCACCGTTCTTAATCTACCGTGAATCCAACGTCATCATTCGCGCCATGCGCGACTACCTTCGTCAGGATATCGGCGAGGTGCTGATCGACAGCCCCGAGATTCACGCCGAGGCGCTGGCATTTATCCGCCAGGTGATGCCCTCTTACCAGCAGAAAATTAAGCTGTACGCAGATGAGGTCCCCCTCTTCTCTCGCTTCCAGATTGAGTCGCAAATTGAAACCGCTTACCAGCGGGAAGTAAAACTGCCCTCTGGTGGCTCGATTGTAATCGACCACACTGAAGCTCTGGTGTCCATCGACATCAACTCCGCGCGTGCTACGCGGGGCAGCGATATCGAAGAAACAGCGCTGCAAACCAATTCCGAAGCGGCCGACGAAATTGCCCGTCAGCTTCGCTTGCGAGATATTGGCGGCTTGGTCGTGATCGACTTCATCGACATGGGCCCTGCGCGCAACCAGCGTGAAGTCGAAAACCGCATGCGCGATGCTCTGAAGCTAGATCGTGCTCGGGTACAAATTGGGCGCATTTCACGCTTTGGCTTAATGGAAATGTCGCGCCAGCGCCTACGCCCCTCCCTGGGCGAAACAAGCGGCGTAGTGTGCCCACGCTGTAACGGCCAAGGCACCATCCGCGACGTGCGTTCACTATCGCTCTCGATCATGCGCCTGATTGAAGAAGAGGCAATGAAAGAGCGCAGCGCGCAGATTCGCGCCATCTTGCCGGTACCGGTGGCCACTTACCTGCTAAATGAAAAGCGCAGCGTACTGGCAGATATCGAGTCTCGCCAAGGCGTTCGCGTGGTGCTGCTACCCAGCCCAGAAATGGATACTCCGCACTACGATGTTCAACGCCTGCGGGATGACCATTTGGACGAAGACGAGAGCCATACGCTCTCCAGCTTCGAGCTGTCTACCGACACCGATGTTGGCAAAGAACCTGACCCTAGCTTTGCACCGCCTGCACAGCGGACCGAAGCGGCCGTTAAGAGCGTAGTACACAACGCCCCAGCACCGGCATCGCTACAAACAGAAGAAACGCCTGCTAAAGCGGCTGCAGCCACCCCTGCACCCGCCGCTGCTGCTGAACAGCCCAGCGTGCTTGGCCGCTTTATCCGCGGCTTTGCTAAACTGCTAGGCGGCGATGACGGCAGCCAGCAGCCAGCTCAGGAAGCCCAGGCACCAAGTAAGCAGACTGAACAGCCGAAGAGTAGCCGCCCGCAACGCAGTGAACGCCGCTCCAAACCTGTTCAGGAGCGCAGCGACACCAGGGCCAAAAACGAGCAGCGCAGCAGCACGCCATCCGGTAATGCCACTCCTCGCAATGACGATGCAAGCGATAAGCGCAGCGGCCCCAGCCGCACCCGCAACCGTCGTCGTCATCCGCAGCAGGACGATGCCAAGGCCCAAGAGAGCGCGAAAAACACGCATCAGAAAGAGCCCGTAAACAAGGACGCTCCTAAAGAGGAGGCAGCCAAGCCTGCCGTCCAGCCGGATAACCGTCGTGACAAGCCACGTGATGCCAAGCCCAAAAGCGATGAACGCACGCCTACGGCCCAGGCTGACGACAGCAAGCAAGAAGACGGCAAGCCGAAGCGTACGCGTAACAACCCGCGTCATCGTTCGCGCAAGCAGGCGCTAAACCCTCAAGCGGAAGCAGAACAGCTGAAACTGCAGGCAGAAGCGGAGCAGGCACCTCAGCCCCAAGAAGCCCCGGCAGCCACAGCGACATCTGAAGCCGCTAGCGCGCCTGACAACAACACGGAAGCATCGCCAACACCGGCTGACAAGCCAGCAACTGAGCAAGTAAGCAGCGAAAAAGACGATAGCGCTGAGCAGGCTCAAGCGGCAGCGGACGACAGCACAACTGCTGAGCGCCCGGCCAACAGCGCCGACAAAGCACGCAAGTCGACGCGCCAGCGCCGTCAGGCTCAGCCTGAGTCAGTGCAGCACGAAGCCACCAGCACACCAGCGGCTGACAGCAGCGATGCAGCAGCCTTGAGCGCGCCAAACGCTGACGAGACCAAGGCCGCCGATGCTCAAACTGACGACCTCAAAGCGGAACAGCCGCCGGTGGCTCAAGAAACCGCAGCCCAAGACGCCACGGAAGCGCCGCAAACCGCTGCCGAGCACGTCGCAGAGAGCGAGCCGAAAGCGAATGACGCAGCTGCAGAAGCAAGTGCGGCAGAAGCTGCTGCTGAAAGCACAGTGCCCACGGAAGAGCCTCAGACTCAGACAGTAGCGAATGAGTCTGCTGAGTCTGCTGAGCAGGATAGCGTTAAAGACACTCCGGTTGCCAACGCCGAAGCAGCGGCTTCTACGGATGAAGAAGCTTCAGCCACAACAGTCAGTGAAGAGCCCTCAACGGCGAAAGCGCCTTCACCGGCGGCGGATCAAGAGCCTTCAACAGAAGCGAGCGAGCAGCCAGCTGCTGAAGCTCACGACGAGACGGCTACCAAGATGGAAGCGGCCCCTGCTCCAGAAGAGCAAGAGAACGTGTCAGCGCAACCCGCCGACAATGCGCCAGCGGCAAATCCCGTTAGCGAGGCCCCGACAGCTGATGAGGAGGCGCCAAAACCGCGTCGTCGCCGTCGTGCCCATAACGACCCGCGCGAACTACGCAAGCAGCAGGCACAGCAAAACTCGCAAGAGTAAGTGCTCGCAACAAAAAACCCCGCTTCGGCGGGGTTTTTTATGGGTGGTAAAGATAAGCAGACGTTAGATCACCCGCGGTTCTAGCTCTAGCAATACACCAAACCGATCAAACACGGTCTGAGCAATAGTGTCTGCAAAACTCAGCAGTCCTGGGCGATCTCCTCCCCCAAAGTGCACCAGCACTAACGCTTGGCGCTCATGGACGCCAAATGCTCCCAGGCGCTGCCCCTTTAAGCCGCACTGGTCAATCAGCCAGCCTGCTGCCAGCTTAGTTTGGTTATTGGGCTGAGGAAAATACGGCATGTCTGGATACTCCTTCAACAGCCGATGCGTATGCTCATTGCTCACTAGCGGATTCTTGAAGAAACTGCCCGCATTCGCTAGCACAGCTGGGTCAGGCAATTTTTCCTGGCGAATCGCACAGACCGCTTGAGCCACGGACAAAGGGGTCGGTGACTCCGACACGCGAGCCGCCAAATCGCCATAACCCAGCACGGGCCTCGGCGTGGCGGACAGCCGCAGCGCAAGTTGGGTGATCACTACCTTACCCGCTAGTGCTCGCTTGAAAATACTGTCGCGATAGCCAAACTGGCACGCATCAGCGTTCAACCAGTACATCTCGCCAGTGGCCAACTCGGCAACCTGGACTGCTTTCAACACATCGCTGAGCTCGACACCATAAGCGCCAATATTTTGTACCGGTGCAGCGCCGCAATCGCCAGGGATCAACGCTAAATTTTCAACCCCCCACAAGCCATGCGTCGCCAATGCCATTACCAAGGCATGCCAGCTCACACCGGCACCCACATAGGCGGTGACGTCATCACCACTGCGCTCCAGCCACCAATGGCGAAGTGCCGGGCGAAGCGCCATACCGTGAAGCGTTGGTGGCAGCAGCACATTACTGCCACCGCCTAGCAGGGTAATTGGCCACTGATGAATACGCGCGCTATACAAGGCAGCCTGCAGGCTAGAGAGCGTTGTCGGTGCAATGTAGCGCGCCGCTTGGCAAGGTAGGCGAAGCGTATTGGCTGTAGTGAGGTCCACCCAGACGGATGCCCCATCCAAGCTATCAGCGCCCACAGGTCAGCTCTGCAATCAGTCCGGTACTGGCTTGCTCAATCATATCCAATACCTGCTCAAAGCCCGCTTCTCCGCCGTAATAAGGATCAGGAACATCGGTATTCGCGAGTCCTGCATACTCCAACAACAGCCCTACCTTAGCCTGGCTGTCGGCCGGTTTTAGCGCCTGCATCGCCGCCAGGTTATCGCTGTCCATGCCCAGCACGTAGTCGAATTCCAGGAAGTCACTCGCTTTTAACTGACGGGCGCGCAGATGGCTAATATCGATACCACGACGCAGCGCAGCTGCCTGGGCACGGGGATCGGGCGCTTTGCCAACATGCCAACTGCCAACACCGCAGGAGTCGATTTCCACGCGTTTGCTTAACCCTGCACGGTCGAGCGCCTGCTGAAAAACGCCCTCCGCGGTTGGTGAACGGCAAATATTGCCCAGGCAAACAAAGAGAACACGCGTCATGAAATGCCTCCTTCACGCTCGGCAGACAACAGCGACCTTACCCGCGCCAAATCCTCTTCCGTATCGACTCCGGCGGGGTTTATCGCGCTCGCCAGCGCCACTTGAATAGCGTAGCCATGCTGTAGTGCCCGAAGCTGCTCCAACTGCTCCAACTGCTCCAGGCTGGAGGGCGCTAGATCCCGATAGGCGGCTAAGAAACTCGCTCGGTAGGCGTAGATCCCAATATGGCGCAGCCAAGCATCGGTTTCTAGTAGGCTTGGCTGCGCTTTAAAGTGCTCGCGGTCCCAGGGAATCGGCGCTCGCGAGAAGTAGAGCGCCCGCCCCTGTAGCGACCGCACGACCTTCACCACGTTAGGGTTAAACAGCGTATCAACATCCGCAATCGGCTCGGCTAGGGTGGCAATCGCCGCCTCGGGGTCATCCGCCAGGCGCAGTGCGACCTGATCAATAAGTGCCGGAGGAATCAGCGGCTCATCCCCCTGCACATTCACGACCAGCGTGTCATCACTTAGGCCTAGATGGTCGGAGACCTCGGCGAGCCGGTCAGTGCCCGAGGGGTGGTCATCGCGAGTCATCACTACGTCAGCCCCATAGGGCAGCATGGCATCGCGAATCCGCGTATCGTCTGTCGCCACCACTACGCGGTTGGCCTGGCTTTGACAGGCTCGCCGCCACACATGGGCCACCATGGGCTCACCGGCGATCTCTAATAGCGGTTTGCCCGGCAAGCGAGAGGAGCCAAAACGAGCGGGTACAACGGCAATAAATTGCGGCGTAACATCAGACATCACGCCTCTCCGGTGCGGCCAGGCGAGGTAGGTAACTTTTCATCAGCATCCATTTGCCGTGCCTCTTCAGGCAGCATGACAGGAATGCCATCCTGTATGGGATAGGCTAAACCGTCGTAGTGGCAGCAAAGCTCTTGGGCGTCACGATCATACTTCAGTTTGCCGTTGCAGAGCGGGCAAACCAGCATTGCCAATAGTTCCTTATCCATCGGTGCATCCCCTTTGTGTCAGTACGGACAGCTTGTTTGCCAGCCAGTCCTCAAATGCTTGTGGAAGCTGTGCCTCCACCTCTAATACCCAGCTATCAGACGGTGCAAACGCCTGACACTTTACGGCGTCTTTCGCCGTCATAATGATTGGTCGTGGCGGCATAAATTGAAACGTGTGTTCATCAAATGGCTGGTGATCTGCCAGGGGATGCATCTCCCCTTCCACGCCTAACTCCCGCAGCGTATTGAAAAAACGCTGAGGGTTGCCAATACCTGCCAGCCCATGCACCGGCAGCGCAAATGGCAGCGGCTGCAACGGATAGTGCTGCCCAGTAGGCAGCTGGCGCCAGCGCTGAGGTACCAGCTGCATAGCCACACTAGATATTTCCAGCGGGCGTTGTAGCGCTCCGTTGACAATCACAGCGTCCACACTTGCAAGTCGCCCGGGCGCTTCTCTTAAAGGCCCAGCGGGCAGGCAGCGCTGATTGCCTAGCCCGCGAGCACCATCGATAACCACCAGCTCAATATCGCGCCCTAAGGCCAAGTGCTGCAAGCCGTCATCGCTAATCAGTACATCGCAGCCCTGTTGCACCAACCTTTCAGCACCCCGCGCTCGCTGCGGGTCCGCCACCACCGGCACTCCGGTTTGCTGTGCCAGCATCAGTGGTTCATCACCGCTATGCGCTGGGTCTGTAGAAGGCGTTACTAACAGAGGATAGTGCGGCGCTTTACCGCCATAGCCGCGGGTGACGATACCGGGTGAAAATCCCTGCTGTACCAGCCAACGGCTAAGCCAGGCCACAAGCGGTGACTTACCCGTACCGCCTAACGTAATATTGCCCACCACGATCACCGGCACCGGTGCTTGCCAAACTGGTTTATTTCCCTCGCGGTAGCACTGTGCTCGCCGCTCCATAAGATAACGGTATAAACTACCCAACGGATAGAGCGGTACTAACCAGTTACTGCCGCCATAGGCAGCCTTTATCCAGCGCTGAGCAAGACTCATTCACTCTCCTGAAACTGAAGCTGGTGCAGCGCGGCGTAGGCCCCACCTTTTTCAAGCAGCGCCTGATGGGTACCCTGCTCAATAATCCGCCCTTGATCCATCACTAGAATGCGGTCGGCACGCTCAATGGTGGAGAGTCGGTGAGCAATGACCAGGGTGGTGCGCCCTTCACACACGTGCTCCAACGCTTTTTGGATATAGCGCTCTGACTCGGTATCCAGTGCGGAGGTCGCTTCATCCAGAATCAGAATGGGCGCATCTTTAAAAATGGCCCGGGCGATGGCGAGCCGCTGGCGCTGCCCACCCGAGAGCATCACCCCATTCTCGCCGACGACCGTGGCGTAACTTTCTGGCAGCTTTTCAATAAACTCGCTGGCGTAGGCTGCCTCGGCAGCCGCCTTAATGGCGGCCGGGTCTGGGTCAGCCACGCCGTAAGCAATATTGTCAGCAATGGAGGCGTTAAACAGGGTGACCTGCTGGGACACCAGGGCAATATTCTGGCGCAGCGGCCCTAAGGCGTACTCATCGGCATTCACGCCATCAATCAAAATCTGCCCTTCACTGGGGCGATAGAAACGCGGCAGCAGGCTGACGAGCGTTGATTTACCGCTGCCCGAGCGGCCCACAATAGCCACCAGCTCGCCGGGAGCAACGTTAAGATTCACGTTGTGCAGTACGCTGGGCTGGTCGTCACCATAGCGGAAGCTGACGTTCTCAATCACCACATTGCCCGTTAGCTTGCTGGGAATGAGAGAGCCTTCATCCTGTTCAGGGGTGAGGTCTAACAGGCCAAACAGCTCAGAGGCCGCTGCGATGCCCTTCTGAATCTCGCTGTTAATCTCGGTGAGCTGGCGCACCGGCTTAATCATCAGGGCAGCGGCGGTGATAAAGGCGACAAACTCCCCCGGCGTCATGTTTTCCATCAGCGAGGGCGCCATGGCCAGCCACACTAGCAGCGCCATAGAGATCGCCACCAGCATCAGCACGACAGGCGAACTGACCGCTCGGGTCATGGCCTCTTTCATACTCTGGCGACGATTCTCTTCACTCACGCGCTCAAAACGCTGTTTCTCGTACGCTTCTGCGCCGTGGGTACGTACCACGCGATAGCCCGAAAGCGCCTCAGAAGCCACATGAGTCACATCGCCCATGGAGTGTTGAATACGCTTGGAGATACGCCGAAAGCGCTTGCTCACATAGCTCACCACACCGGCAATAATCGGAGTAACACCCAAAAACAGCAGCGTTAGCATCCAGTTGGTCCAGAATAGATAGCCTACCAGCCCCACGACAAACAACCCCTCACGCAGGATGATCGTCACCGCATTGGTCGCTGCACCCGCTACCTGCTCAACGTGGTAAGTGACCCTTGATACCAAGTGGCCGCTGGAGTGCTGATCGAAAAAACGACCCGGCAGGTGAAGCAAGTGGGCAAACACATCGCAGCGCAGCGTATGAATCACATAGCGCCCCACGTAGGCCATAAAGTAGGTGCTCAGAAAAGTGCCCAGCCCGCGAGAGGCAAACATGAGCACTACAAACAGCGGCAGGAAAAACCGAAAATCGGCGTCTGGGTTTTGAATCCCATCAATCAGCCGCTTCATCATTTCCGCCAGCGCGGTACTTGAAGCTGCGTAAATCACAAAACCCACCACCGCCAGCGCAAACGCACGCCAGTGTGGCTTAACGTAACCCAATAACCGTTTATATAGCATCCAACCTGAATCAGTCACACGCGCTCCCAGCAGTAGTGTGCAGTGTGGGCGATTCTACCTGATGGTGGCGCGCTTCAACACCGCTTATGGCCACCTGCCAAGGCCCGCAGCGGCTGAAAGGTGACTGGCTGCTGCGGTATCAGCGTAAATTTAAGCGCGCCGTCCTGGGCGGTGCTCCATAGGCAGCTATGCTGCTGCCGAAAGCGCCGCACAACGTCGTCGGCTGGGTGGCGGAACGCATTGTCTCGCCCAGCGCTGAAAACCACGTGATGTGGCTGCGTCTCGCGCACAAACTGAACACCCGAGCTGGTGCCGCTGCCGTGGTGGCCCGCCACCAATACACTCACGTTGCCATTCAGCTGCGGTAGAAGCTGTCGCTCCACTTGGCGCCCTACGTCACCGGTGATCAGCAGGCTATGCTCACCCGCATACACTGCTAACACACAAGAGCGATCATTAGAGGATAGAGTGTTCTCACCGCTCGGTGGCCAGAGTATTCGATACGTAATACCGTCACGCTGCCAGCGTTGCCCCTGCTCGCAGCGCTGGCTTGGGATAGATAGCGACTCCCCTGCTGGCGCCCACCACTGCGCTACTTGGTGATCCGCTAGTAGCGCATCTACGCCTCCGGCGTGGTCAGTATCCGCGTGACTGACCATTACTTGGTCAAAATCTTGACCTGGGGGCCATAGGCTTTGCAGGGGCATAAAGCCACTGCGAAAACGTGGCCCCGTATCATAGAGCAGCCGAAAATTGGCACTGCGCAGCTCTATTAACTGCCCTTGGCCCACATCGTAAACCGTCACGTGAAGCTGCCCCGGCGGAATCGCCTGCTCTCTCGGCCACCAGGGAATTGTCACCAAGAGTACCGCCGCACCCACGCGTAACCAACGCGGCACGGCGGGCAAGCCCCAGCACAGCGACAGCAGCACCAAGCTCCCCGCCAATGGATAGGCCAAATGCGCGGGAGGCTGCCAGAGCGGTGCGGCTTCCACAGCGACAACCAACAGCTGATGAAATACCGCTAAGGCTTGCTCAAACACCCACCAGGGCACTAGACCAACAAACGGAAGGGGTGACAGCAGCCAGCCGAGTAGCGCGGTAGGCACCATGACCGAGCTGACCCATGGCACCGCCACTAAGTTGATCAAAGGGGCCGTAGGGGCTACACGCCCAAAGGCAAACAACACCGCTGCGGCCATTAAAGGGGCCAATAACAGTTGAGAACGCAGCAGTGCCCAGCACCAGCCTTTTACACCGCGCGGCCTGGACCGACCCTGCCAGATAATAATCAGCCACCCTACCGCCATAAACGAGAGCCACAACCCAGGCCGCCAAAGTGCTAGCGGGTCAACTATCAGCACCAGTGCCAGTGCAAGCCACCAAGCTTGCCAGGGCCCCGGTGCATGGCGGCCACTTAGAACCCACAACCCCAGCAACGTCATAATCATCGCGCGCATTGCCGGTGGCGCCAACCCGGCCAACACGGCGTAGCCAACGGCGGCCGCGCCAGCAAGCCACCAGGGCCAAGTGCGCAGCCGCCAGTTGGTAGGCGAAACGACACGCGCAGCATAACGCCCTAGCAGCAGCACGAATGACGCCACCAGCCCCACATGCAGGCCCGAGATCACCACGAGGTGCGTGGTACCCGTAGCGTTTAACAGCGCCCAGTCATCTTGGTTAAGCTGTTCGCTATCGCCAAGCGTCAATGCGGCCAGCCAGCGTTGGGTACGTGCCTCTAAAGGCAGCTGTGCTAGAAAGTCGGATGCCAATTGGCGCAGCCGAGGAGAAGCGTGCGTAAGCCGCTGCGGCGCAGGATCGGGGCGAATATATCCAGTAGCGTGGATGCCTTCACGCCATAACCACTGCTCATAATCAAAAGTATTGGGGTTGATAAAGCCATAGGGCGGCCGTAAGCGCAGCGTCATTTGCCAGCGCTCGCCAACCACATACTCATGCTCATGGTCGTAAGCGCTCACCCGAACGCTGTTTAATTGATCACAACGGGGAAGATGGGCAGGGGCTGTGCAGCGCTCGATACTCAATCGCAACCGCTGAACCCCTGACTGCTGCTGTACAGCGGTCACTTTGGCATGCACCGCTATATCCTGCCCGCTCAGCCCAACGGGCAGCCGACGCACCCACTCCTGCTGAATACTAAAGGCAACGGACCCGCCTAAGAGCAACCATACTAGGGCCCGTGGCCGCCATACGCCAACGCTTAGCCCCGCCATCATGAGGACCAGTGGCAGCAGCCATGTACCGCCCTGCCCACCGGCCCACCAAGCCAACAGGCTACCGCCAAGCGCTGCTAATGCCGCGGGCATTGCAATGCCCTGCCCCATCCGCCCCTCCCTGGTGCTCAACCATTACTGCGCACGCCGTAGCCGAAGCCCTACGCTATATGGATAATAGAAACGATCTAAAGTAAGAGTACCTGACATGCCGCGCCGTTTCCTGCAGCGCTACATGCCAAAACCCGATACGCTAAGGCGCCAGCGTTCGTTGCGCTTTATGGCACCGCTGATTGCGGATCCGGGCTTATGGCTACTAACTCGACGCAGCGTTGCGAACGCGTTTAGCGTCGGGCTGTTTTGCGCGATGCTACCCATCCCCTTTCAGATGGTGGTGGCGGCGCTCGGTGCGCGTCTCAGCCGTTGCAACTTGGCGCTCTCGGTGGGGCTTGTGTGGGTCACCAACCCACTTACCATGCCGCTGATTTTTTATGTGAATTATCGAATAGGCACTTTTTTGCTTGGGGCGCCCGCGCGGGAGGCCCCTTCCCGCATCTCAACCCGCTGGATAGCTGAGCAGATGCACGACATCTTGCCACCGCTGCTACTGGGCTCTCTGATTACTGCGATTGTGCTTGCGGTCGTCGCTAACATTGGCATTCGCCTTATCTGGCGCTGGCACGTCTCCCATAACTGGAAGCGCCGCCGCCTTAAAAGACGGCGGCGCAGGGCTCGCATCGAATCAGAGTTTGACGACTAAACTAGCGCATCGCTATGCCTGAGCGACCAAGCGCCCCCCATCCAGCTTCATGACACGGTCTTGATGGGCAGCCAAGCCCACATCGTGAGTCACAATCACAAATGCACAGGCGCTCTCTTTGGCCAGCTCATCCATCAGCGCCAGAATAGACGCTGCGGTAGTTTGATCCAGGTTTCCGGTCGGCTCATCCATTAATACGAGGCTGGGGTCGGTCACTAGCGCCCGGGCAATCGCCACTCGCTGGCGCTCACCGCCCGATAGCTCACCCGGCTTATGGTCGGCACGCGCTTTCATCCCCACCCGCTCTAGGATCTGCATAGCGCGCTGTTCAGCCACTTTTTTAGACTGGCCGCGAATAATCAGCGGCAGCGCAGCATTCTCCACCGCCGTAAATTCCGCCAGCAAATGGTGGAACTGATAAACAAAACCAATATATTGATTGCGGAAGCGGCCCAGCGCGGCTTCATTCAGGCCCGAAAGTGCCTCACCGCCAATCACGACGCTGCCATTGCTCGGGCGGTCTAGGCCGCCCAACAGGTTTAACAGCGTGGTCTTGCCTGAACCCGAACTTCCTACAATCGCAACGCGTTCACCGGCACGGACGGTCAGTTCAAGCTGATCCAGTACGGTGAGATCCTGAGGGCCTTCGCTGTAAATGCGGGTGAGCCCACGGCACTCCAGCATGACGGCGTTAGAGGGTGTTGACGTCATCGGGGCATCCTTATTCATAGCGCAGTACATCAGCAGGCTGAACGCGAGCAGCTCGCCAGGCGGGATAGAGCGTGGAGAGGAACGTCAGGCCAAACGCGGCCAGCACGATGTCACGCACATCGCTCCATTCCAGACGCGACGGCAGGTCGCTGATGAAGTAAACCCCCGCATCCAGGAATTGAATACCAAACGCCGTTTCAAACCAGCCAATCAAATCGGAAATGGTGAGCGCCAGCAGAATGCCCACGGTAACCCCTACCGCAATGCCGATCAGGCCAATCGCTAGTCCCTGCACAATGAAAATACCCATAATGGAGCCTGGCGTGGCACCAATGGTGCGTAAAATGGCAATGTCCGCACGCTTATCCGTCACCACCATCACTAGCGTCGACACAATATTGAACGCGGCAACGGCAATAATCACGGTCAACAGCAGCGCGATCATGCGTTTTTCCATCTGAATAGCTTGGAAGAGATTGCCATGGGTGAACGTCCAGTCGGAGCCGCTGTAGCCTGGGCCCAACTCGTTCACAATGGCCTGAGTTTCGCTACCGGCGATAAACAGGTCGTCTAGCTCTAGGCGCAAACCACCAACCGCATCGCCCATACGTGCCAGCGTTTGCATATCTTCAATATTGGCGTAGGCCAAATTGGCGTCTAGATCGGCACCTACGCTGAAAATACCGCTGACGGTAAACCGCTTCAGTCGGGGGAAAACGCCTGCCGGAGTAATCGATGCCTCGGGCACCAGCAGCGTCACGCGGTCACCCACGCCAACGCCTAGCCTGCGGGCGAGCATCGAACCCAGCACAACATTCCACTCACCGGGCACAAGGTCGGCCAACTCACCCTGGCGCATGTGCTCGCCAATAATAGAGACCTGGTCTTCCCAATCCGGATGAATGCCGTTGACCATCGCGCCTTGGTTGCGGCCGCCAGCGGAGAACATACCCTGCTGCTCAACGTAAGGGGCCACACCAATCACTCGATCGCGCTGTACTAATTGCTCTGCCAACGCCTCCCACTCTACCAGTCCTTCCTGGGACTCAATTTTGGTGTGGGGCACCATGCCTAAAATGCGCGTGCGCAGCTCGTGATCAAATCCGTTCATAACCGACAGTACAAGAATCAGTACCGCCACCCCTAGCATCAGCCCCAGCATCGACGTTAAGGAGATAAACGAAATAAAGTGGTTCCGGCGTTTAGCGCGCACATAGCGCAGCCCCACCAGAAAAGGCAAACGATCAAGCATGGCTACATTCCTTAATAATGGGCGTCCATGGTACGGTTTTTTTAACATGGCTGCATGTGCAAACGCAGCCTTAGAGTCGCCCTCTCCAAGGCCGTTCCCTTTATAACGGTATCGCTTGCAAGTTGAGGAGCAACCCCCTAAATTGCGCCCGACCCTCTTGCCCGCCGGGCAAGCTTATTCTGACTAGTGAGAGCACCTTTTACGTTGGCTACCAAGACTCACCGCTTATTGCCCGAATGGCACCCTCAAGATGGCCTACAGCTCACCTGGCCCCGTCCAGACGGAGACTGGGCTTATATGCTGTCGCGTATCGAAGCAACGCTTGAGCGCATTGTGCTTGCCACGGCGCGCTATCAGCGCGTGATCATCAGCGTGCCAGACGAGGCGACCCATCAGCGCCTGACCGCCACGTTCGATGCCTACGGCATCCCCAAACATCAGCTGCTGCTGATTGTCGCACCCACCGACGATACCTGGGCGCGAGATCATGGGCCGATCACGGTATTGGACGAAGATAACCAGCCGCTGCTGCTGGATTACACCTTTACCGGCTGGGGCGGTAAATTCCCTGCTGAGCGGGACAATCAGCTAACCCAGTGGCTAGCCGATGCGGGCGTATGGGCCTGCCCAGTCTCTTCTCGGGAGATGGTGTTAGAAGGCGGGGCTATCGAGACTGACGGCGAAGGCACGCTGCTCACCACGGAAGCGTGCCTGCTCAACCCAAACCGCAATCCGTCGCTCTCTCGAGAAGACGTTGAAGCGCTTTTGGCAGATGACTTTGGCGTAGACCGCGTGCTGTGGCTAGCCAATGGACATTTAGAAGGCGACGACACGGACAGCCATGTGGATACGTTGGCACGCTTTTGTAACCCCTCGACCATTGCCTATGTGCGTTGTGACGACCCCACTGACCCGCACTACACGGCCCTGCAGGCAATGGAGCAGGAGTTAAAAGCCTTCCGTCAGCGTAACGGAGAGCCCTACCAGCTTATTCCGCTACCCTGGCCCCAGGCCTGTTTTGACCCGGAAGATGGGCATCGCCTACCGGCCACCTATGCGAACTTTTTGATTATCAACGATGCGGTGCTGGTGCCTACCTATGGCGACCCAGCGGATGTTACCGCACTGCAGGCGCTGGCCGTCGCTTTTCCAGAACATACGCTGATCCCCATTGAGTGCATCAGCGTGATTCGTCAGCACGGCAGCCTGCACTGTTTAACCATGCAGCTACCCAAAGGTACGCTTGTGCCTGCGACCACTCACTCTTAAGGAGGGCAGCATGTCCCAGACACTTAACGTGGCGGTGATTCAACAAGCCGCATGGCCCGATAAAGCGCTCAGCCTGGCCGAAAGCGAGGCGGGCATTCGCAGAGCAGCCAGCCAAGGGGCACAGCTCGTACTATTACAAGAGCTGCACGCCACCCACTACTTCTGTCAATATGAAGACCCGGCACTGTTTGATCTCGCCGAACCGCTGGATGGCCCGACGGGACAGCGATTGGCGGCACTGGCAAAAGAGCTGGATATCGTGCTGGTGGGCTCGCTGTTTGAAAAGCGCGCGGCGGGGCTCTACCACAACACCGCCGTGGTGTACGACCGCGCCAAAGGGCGGGTTGGCCAGTACCGCAAGATGCATATTCCAGATGACCCAGGGTTCTATGAGAAGTTTTACTTCACCCCTGGCGACGCCGACGACGCACGCAAAGAGGGCTTTACGCCGATTGACACCTCAGTGGGTCGGTTAGGCATTCTTGTGTGCTGGGACCAGTGGTACCCGGAAGCCGCCCGCTTAATGGCGCTGGCGGGTGCTGAGCTACTGCTCTACCCCACCGCTATTGGCTGGGATCCTAATGACGACGACGCGGAAAAAACCCGCCAGAAAGATGCCTGGACGCTGATTCAGCGCGCCCACGGCGTCGCGAATGGCCTGCCCGTCTTGGTGGCAAACCGCGTAGGCTTTGAGGCCGACCACTCCGGCGTGGGTGATGGTATCGCGTTTTGGGGCGGTAGCTTTATTTGCGGCCCACAAGGTGAGCTACTAGCCCATGCCGGTGAAGAGACTGAGCAGTTGGTCGTGAGCCTGGATATGGCGCGTAGCGAAAACACCCGCCGTATTTGGCCCTACCTGCGCGATCGCCGTGTCGACGCTTATGGCGACCTAACCCGCCGCTACCGCGATTAAGCTTATTCGAGCATCTGAAAATCAAAAACGCCTGCTCTGTTACCAGAGCAGGCGTTTTGCTATCAGCGCTTTTCTATAAGTACCAAGCCGACATCGCTTATATCCAGAAATTTATTTCCAGAAGTCGCGAATCGACGCAATACCCTGAGCACCCACCGCGCGAGCGTGGTTGGCGTCAAAGCGGGTCATACCGCCCAGCGCGAATACCGGCATACCGGCACGTTCCACCAGCTGTTGGAAGTCGTGCCAGCCCATCGGAGCCACTTCCGGGTGTGATGGCGTGGTGCGCAGCGGAGAAAGCGTGACAAAATCACAGCCCAGCACTGCCGCTTGGGAGAGCTGCTTTTGATCATGCGTGGAGGCGGACAGCCACTTGTTTTCCGCAATCGGGCGTCGGTCCAGCTGCATTAAGCGCGCACTGGTCAGATGAATACCATCCGCATCGACCCGATCCAGCAGCGTTGGCTCACCGTTGAGCAGCAACTTCGCACCGTATTCACGGCAAAGCTTGAGCGCTCGCTCAGCACGGGCAACATAGGCCGCGTCATCTAAGCTTTTGGCACGCAGTTGCACAAGGCGAATACTGTCTTCGCGCAGAGCGCGCTCCAGCAGCGACGCGAAGCGCTCATCGTCAGGCTCTTCACCGGTAATCAAGTACTCGGTGGGTAGCATCACCGCACGCAGAATGGGCAGGTTCGCCGCTGGGAACGGGTAGTTCACCAACTCATTCATCGGCACCCAGCGCACCGCCTGGCCTTCACGACCAAACGGTTCGCCAGCAAACTCATGCACCTGCCACACATCGAGCAGAATGTGCTTATCAGGATACTCATGGTGAACGCGAATGAGCGGTTGGGCACGAACAATCTCAACGCCTAACTCTTCATGCAACTCACGTTTAAGGCCTTCCAGCCCAGTTTCATAAGGGGCTAGCTTGCCACCGGGAAACTCCCAAAGACCGCCGTGATCGACGTTGGAAGGCCGGCGCGCGATCAGCACGTGCTTTTGATCGGCGCTGATCATCGCAGCTGCCGCGACATGAACCCGTCGTTTTACCATTACACTCATTACGTCTTATCCACTTTGTGCGCGCCGCCTTTATATTGCACGGCGCTATCTCGCTGCGTTAGCACGTTGCCGCAGCCTTAGCTGCGGTAATCCGCGTTGATGGACACATAGTCATGGGAGAGATCCGAGGTCCACACGGTAGCGGCCTCGTCACCACGCCCCAAATTAATGCGAATTGTGATCTCTTCCTCGGCCATGACGGCACTGCCAGCCGCTTCGGTATAGCTACCGGCGCGGCCACCGTTCTCCACTAGGCGCACATCGCCTAAGTCAATCACGACCCGGCTAACATCAAACGCCTCAACCGGCGCTCGACCCACCGCCGCCAAAATACGCCCCCAGTTGGCATCCGAGGCGTAGAGCGCGGTTTTTACTAGAGGCGAGTGAGCTACGGTAAACGCCACATCCAGCGCCTCTTGGCGAGTGCTGGCCTCATTCACCTGTAGTGTGACGAATTTGGTCGCCCCTTCGCCATCGCGAATAATCGCCTGGGCGAGTTCGGTCATCACCCGCTGCAGAGCGTTACGGAAAACGGTAATGTGCTCGTCGCTTTCGATACGCGCGCCCGTGCCGGTCGCCGCTAACATGCAGGCATCGTTAGTAGAGGTATCGCTATCCACAGTGATGCAGTTGAACGAGCGATCCACCGTTTCTCGCAGTAGCGTGGCGAGCAAGGGCTGCTCAATCGCCGCATCGGTGACCACAAACCCCAACATGGTGGCCATGTTGGGTTTAATCATGCCCGAGCCTTTGGTAATCCCGTTGATGGTGACCTGATGGTCGCCAATATCAACGGTCACCGTGGCTCCCTTTGCGCGGGTGTCGGTGGTTAGAATACCTTCACCTGCCTGCTGCCATGCTTGGCTTGAGTCGGCCAGCGTATCAAACGCACCCGGCAAGCCTGCCAGCAGGCGTTCCATGGGCAGCGGCTCACCTATCACCCCCGTTGAGAACGGCAGCACCTGAGCCTGCTCAACACCTGCCTGCTCAGCGACAGCAGCACAGCTGGCATAAGCATCTTGCAAGCCAGCCTCACCCGTCCCCGCATTGGCATTACCGGTATTAATTAACCAATAACGAGGCGCAAGGCCGCTACTGGCGCACTGCTCAAGATGCTGCTTGGCAACCACTACCGGAGCAGCACAGAACGCATTGCGGGTGAAAACACCCGCCACAGTGGCAGTCTCAGGTAGCTCAATCACCACCATATCACGGCGATCCGGCTTCTTAATGCCCGCCATTGCAGTGCCCAGGCGCACCCCACTGAGGGGTGGCAATTCCGGAAAGGGAAGGTTTCCCACCGCCATGTTTCTCTCCTCTACGTTCGCTTACGCCATACGTGATTAGCTTAATTTGCCGCAGCACTGCTTATATTTTTTACCCGAACCACACACACAGGGGTCGTTGCGGCCAACTTTCGGGTTTTCCCGGCGCAGCGGACGGCCATCAACCCCGGGCGCTGTCTCGCTAGTACCGGCATCAGGCGCATCGTGGCGGCTGGCGGCTGTCGCTTTTTCACGAGCAAGCTCTTCACGGCGTTTCTGCTCTAGGGCATCCACTTCTTCTGGCTGACGCACCTGAACGTGGCTGAGAATACGCGTGACATCAGCTT
Organism: Vreelandella sp. L-25; assembly: GCF_056857535.1. Lineage (NCBI taxonomy): Bacteria > Pseudomonadati > Pseudomonadota > Gammaproteobacteria > Oceanospirillales > Halomonadaceae > Vreelandella > Vreelandella sp. L-25. Next base: position 71,878 of record NZ_JBSXNH010000064.1, on the reverse strand, counting down.
TGATATTGGTCAGCAGATGTTGGAACAGCTCGAAGGATTCGCGCTTGTACTCCTGCTTGGGGTTCTTCTGTGCATAACCACGCAGGTGGATACCGCGACGCAAGTGGTCCATGGACTGCAGGTGCTCTTTCCAGCGGGTATCCAGCACTTGGAGCATCACCTGCTTCTCGAAGCGGCGAATCAATGCCGCACCTGCGGACTCGATTTTAGCCTCATAGGCCTCGCGGTGCATGGTTTGCAGACGTTCACGCAGCTTCTCTTCGCTAAAGCGCTCGTCTTCCTCGGCCCACTGCGTCACTGGCGCGTCGAGATTGAACTCGGTTTTCAAGTGGGCTTCCAAGCCGGGCAGGTCCCACTGCTCAGCCAGGCTCTGGGGCGGCACGTACTCGCTAATCGCGTCTTCCATCACCTCTTCACGAATACCCACCACCGCGGCGGAGACATCGTCAGACGCTAGAATTTCGTTACGCTGCTCGTAAATCACGCGGCGCTGGTCGTTGGCCACGTCGTCGTACTCAAGCAGCTGCTTGCGAATATCGAAGTTACGCCCTTCCACTTTCTTCTGAGCGCGCTCTACCGCATTAGAAACCATTTTGTGTTCAATGGCTTCACCACGCTCAAGGCCCAGCGCCTGCATTAAGCGCTTCACTCGATCGGAGCCAAATAAGCGCATCAGGCTATCTTCCAAAGAGAGGAAGAAGCGTGTGGAACCCGGATCGCCCTGGCGGCCTGCACGGCCACGAAGCTGGTTATCGATGCGGCGGGATTCGTGGCGCTCAGAGCCCACCACGTGCAAGCCACCAGCTTCCAGCACCGCGTCGTGGCGCTTTTGCCATTCGGCTTTTAGCGCATCAATTTGTGCTTGGCTAGGGTTTTGCAGCTTCGCGGCTTCGGCTTCCCAGTTACCGCCCAACATAATGTCAGTACCGCGACCCGCCATGTTGGTAGCGATGGTAATCGCACCGGGCCGGCCAGCTTGAGCAATAATTTCTGCCTCACTTTGGTGCTGCTTGGCGTTTAGAACGTTGAATTTAAGCCCTGCCTCACGCATTAGGCGCGCCAGATACTCAGACGTTTCGATAGAGGCGGTACCCACTAGCACTGGGCGGCCCGCTTCGGTCTCTGTTTTCACGTCTTTGATGATGGCTTCGTACTTCTCTTCCGCGCTCAGGTACACAAGGTCGTTGAGATCTTTACGCGCCAGCGGGCGGTTGGTGGGAATGACGATCACATCAAGACCGTAAATCTGACGGAATTCGAAGGCTTCGGTATCCGCCGTGCCCGTCATGCCCGATAGCTTTTCATACAGGCGGAAGTAGTTCTGGAAGGTAGTAGACGCCAGCGTTTGGCTTTCACGCTGAACCGTAACGCCCTCTTTAGCTTCCACGGCCTGGTGCAGACCTTCAGACCAACGGCGCCCCGGCATGGTACGGCCGGTGTGCTCGTCGACAATCACCACCTGCCCTTCGGCAACGATGTAATCAACGTCCGGATGATAGAGATGGAGAGCGCGCAGCGCCGAGTGCATATGCTGTAGCAGGTTGAGGTTTTGCGCTGCGTAGAGCGATTCGCCCTCACCCAGCAGCCCTTCGGCCCGCATGAGCTCTTCGACTTTATTGTGACCCTGTTCGGTCAGCTCCACCTGCTTCTGCTTTTCGTCGAGCACGAAATCGCCGCTCACCGGTGCTTCGTCATCTTCGGAGACTTCACCCTGCTCGAGCTGTTGGGCGAGGCGGTTCACGATGCCGTAGAGGTCGGTGTTCTCGTCTACCGCACCGGAGATAATCAACGGCGTACGTGCTTCATCAATTAGGATGGAGTCGACTTCGTCCACAATCGCGTAGTGCAGGCCGCGTTGGACTTTATCTTCCAGCGAAAACGCCATGTTGTCGCGAAGATAGTCAAAGCCAAACTCGTTGTTGGTGCCGTAGGTAATGTCGCACTGATAAGCATAGCGCTTCTCTTCGCCGGTTTGCCCTGCAAAGATAACGCCTACCGTTAGCCCTAAGAATTCATAAAGCGGGCGCATCCATTCCGCATCACGGCGGGCGAGGTAGTCATTCACCGTTACCACGTGAACGCCTTTACGGGTCAATGCGTTCAAGTAGACTGACAGCGTGGCGACTAGGGTTTTACCTTCACCGGTTTTCATTTCCGCGATACGGCCACGGTGCAGGGTCATACCACCGATCATCTGCACATCAAAGTGGCGCATGCCCATTACTCGCTTACTGGACTCACGAACGACAGCAAAGGCTTCTGGAAGCAGGCTATCCAGCGTCGCCCCATCGTCTAACCGCTGACGCAGCTCAGTGGTTTTCGCTTGAAGTTCCGCATCGCTTAGGCCCGCCAGGGTCTCTTCTAACGCATTAACGCTCTGCACGCTTTTATACATGCGCTTTACTTCACGGTCGTTTTTAGAGCCGACCACTTTACGTAACAAGTTATTAATCATGAAATTTCCAGATCATCGTGAGCGACCCATCCAGGTGCGCCCTTATATAAGGCAAATAGGCGTAATGTTAACCAATGCGTTGTTCGGCGGGCGGGCCACGAGGGGTCACTACATCGCTGGCAGCAACAAGTCGAAGCGTGATCAGCGGTAGTAATAGAGGACGGCTGCAAACGCTGGGCAATCGGCGCGTTTGGCGACTAGCCCAGCGACGAAGCGCACGGCGCTTCTTGGCAATCCAGTGCGATTGAGCCCGTAGCATCGCAGGCATCCAAAAGCAGATGCAGACATGGCGGCCACTGCTTCTCAATGCATCTGAAGGGTGTAAACTAGCGGGCAATAAGCAGCTCACCAACAGGCCAGCCAGCCACCAACGCGCTAAGCCATAGCGTCGTTGACGCCTTGGCGAAGCAGATACTATCTCTGACGTTGATGACATGCTGTGGACTGGCTCCCGAGCGTGTTAGGCTCTTTTCATTGGCGGTCAATCACAGGCGCTGTTTGTATTCGCCAGTACGACGTCACTAGCAACACCCTAGGAATTAAGTTGATGAGTATAAAGGTTAAGCGTTCTCGCGCACAGCCCATTGCCCAACTGCTGACCAAGTCTGGCGGCGTTGGACAGCTAATGCGCCAATCACGCTTAATTGATCAAGCGCAACGCCACCTTCGCGCCCATTTGCCTGAAGAGATGCGCGAGTACATTTTCGTCGGCGGCTTCAGCAACGGACGCCTTACGCTGATCAGCGGACAAGCCAGCTGGTTAACGTGGCTACGCTACGAGCAGTCGCAGCTACTGTCACTGCTTCACCAATTACCGGGCTTTGAAGGCGTGACAGGGTTTACGCTCAAAGTTCGTCCAGTGCGCCCGATCGAGTCACCTAAGCGTTACACGCGCACACTGTCAGATGATGCGGGCAAAACCCTGGCCGAATGCGCCAAAGACACCGACAACCCCGCGTTAAAAAACGCCCTGGAGCGGCTTGCTTCTCACGCGCGCTCTATAGAACCAAAACCTTAGCAACGCGACCCCTTAAACGCATAAAGCACCGCCTTAGCGATGCTTTATAAAGTGGGGGGCCGTTTCGTTATGTCAACTCAACTCCCCCAACATTTTGCCTTATGCCTCATTACGCCATGACAGGAGCGGCATAGGAAATAGGCGCCACTGCTTTCTCTTCTTCAAACGTAACGATTTCATACGAATCGGGCTGCGCCATCAGCTCCCGGCAAAGCTGGTTATTCAGCGCATGGCCGGATTTAACACCTCGGAACTCGCCAATCAGGCTGTAACCAAGCTGATAAAGGTCACCAATGGCGTCTAGCACTTTATGTTTGACGAATTCGTCTTCGTAGCGCAGGCCGCCTTCGTTCACAATACGGTAGTCATCCACCACAATGGCGTTTTCTAAGCTACCGCCCAGCGCCAGATTGTTCGAGCGAAGGTACTCTAAATCGCGCATAAAACCGAAGGTTCGTGCACGAGAGACTTCTTTCACGAACGATGTGGTTGAGAAATCGATCAGCGCCGTTTGCTTCTGCTGTTCAAAGACCGGGTGGTCGAAGTCGATAGCAAATGACACCTTGAAGCCTTGGTGAGGCAAAAAGGTAGCCTCTTTATCACCATCGGTAACGCTAACCCGACGCTTAATGCGGATAAATTTCTTCGCTGCCTCCTGCTCTAAAATGCCCGCTGACTGAATCAGAAACACAAAGGGGCTGGCACTGCCGTCCATAATTGGCACTTCGGGCGCACTGATATCGACGTAGGCGTTATCAATCCCCAAGCCGGCAAAGGCTGACATCAAGTGCTCAACGGTCGCGACTTTGACGCCTTCATGGCAGAGCGCTGTGCATAGCATGGTGTCTTCCACCAATTCGGCACGGGCAGGCACGTGTACCACTGGGTCCAGATCGGTTCTGACAAACACAATGCCGGTGTTGGCCGGCGCCGGGCGCAAAGCCATGTGGACTTTTTTGCCAGAGTGCAGACCCACTCCAGTGGCGCGGATGACGTTTTGTAATGTGCGTTGTCTGATCATGGGTAGTGGTCAAGCTCTGATGACGGCGGCTCGTAGCCTAACGCTACAGAGTCCGCAGGGGGAAAGAAAGTTATCAAACAGTGTTCACTTTAACAGCAAACGAGCGTTTTAACCAATAAAACTCTCGTTTGCTGCCTCAATGAGCCTGATAGCGCGGTTTAATCCGCCTGGCGGCGCAAAAATGCGGGGATATCGAGATAGTCATCAGCATCCGCTGAACGACGTTTTTCTGGACGCGGCTTTGGCGCTGCTTCCGGCGCTTCTGCGCGTGCAGCGGCCTGCTGACGCATGACCGTCGGCTGCTGCAGCTTGCGGTAGTCGGAAGAGGAGGTATCTGCCGCAGAGCGACGCGCAGGTTCGCGAGCCGCTGCTTTTGACTTGCTGCCATCTAGCCCTGCTGCCACTACCGTCACACGCAGCTCGTCGGACATTTCCATATCGATTGAAGTACCGACCACAATCGTCGCTTCTTGAGAGGCGAACTCTTGTACCGTCGCCCCCACATCGTTGAATTCACCAATGGAGAGATCCGGCCCAGCCGTGATATTGACCAGGATACCGCGAGCGCCATGTAGATCGATATCTTCCAGCAGCGGGCTGCGGATGGCTTTTTCTGCCGCCTCACGGGCACGGTTCTCACCCGTCGCGCCGCCTGTACCCATCATCGCCATGCCCATTTCGGACATCACGGTGCGTACGTCAGCAAAGTCGACGTTGATGATACCTGGGCTGGTGATCAGCTCTGCGATGCCCTGTACCGCGCCTAGAAGCACATCGTTAGCTGCGCTAAAAGCCGTCAATAGCGTAGCATTCTTGCCCAGCACCGATAGCAGCTTTTCATTGGGAATAGTGATCAAGGAATCAACGTGCTCAGAGAGCTCTTTCATGCCCTCTTCCGCAGCGCGCATACGCTTGGGCCCTTCAAACGGGAACGGACGCGTAACGACCGCAACAGTCAGAATACCCAACTCCTTAGCCACCTGAGCTACCACCGGGGCGCCGCCCGTGCCTGTACCACCACCCATACCGGCAGTAATAAAGACCATATCGGCGCCGTTTAACAGCTCAGCAATGCGCTCGCGATCTTCCAGCGCGGCTTGACGACCCACCTCTGGGTTAGCGCCAGCACCAAGACCCTTGGTGATTTCGCCACCTAGCTGCAGCACCGTTTTTGCGGATACACGTTTAAGTGCCTGAGCATCCGTATTGGCGCAGATAAATTCAACGCCTTCGATATTGCTCTCGACCATGTGGTTGACAGCATTACCGCCGCCGCCGCCAACACCGACTACTTTGATGACCGCACTGCTCGAGGGTGCGTTATCTACCAATTCGAACATAAGCCCCGTCTCCTGAACCGCGCTTGCGGCCCTATCAGAAATTTCCTTTGAACCAGCCTTTGATTCTTGCCAGCGCCGAATGGCCATCCTTGATATCACGCCGGGCTAACTCATTACGTCCTTTATGGGCCGCAACGACTCCCCCGTGGCTTTCTAGGCCTTGCCCATGACGAGTTTCCTGCAGTGCATAATGCAGTAAACCAACGCCGGTCGCATAGATAGGGTTGCGAACCACATCTGCCAAGCCTCTGACATTTTGCGGGCAGGCAATACGAACCGGCATATGGAAAATTTCTTCCGCCAGTTCGCTTACACCTTCCATGCGCGAGGTGCCGCCGGTGAGCACCACACCCGCAGCCACCATATCTTCATAGCCACTGCGACGTAATTCGTCTCTTACTAACGTAAAGAGTTCCTCGTAACGAGGTTCGACCACTTCCGCTAGCGCCTGACGCGATAGATCTCTGGCTGGGCGATCACCCACGCTAGGCACTTTAATCATCTCATCGCTTGCAGCAAGCTGGGTTAATGCGCAAGCGTATTTCACCTTGATTTCTTCAGCGTGCTGGGTCGGCGTTCGCAGTGCCATCGCGATGTCATTGGTGACTTGGTCACCTGCAATGGGGATCACCGCTGTATGGCGAATGGCACCTTCTGTGAAAATCGCCATATCGGTGGTACCACCACCGATATCCACCATACATACCCCGAGCTCACGCTCATCTTCAGTCAGCACAGCCATACTAGAGGCCAACTGTTCCAAAATAATGGCATCCACATCTAAACCGCAGCGCCGTACACACTTTTCAATGTTTTGCACAGCATTCTGGGCCGCCGTTACTAAGTGCACTTGTGCTTCAAGTCTTACCCCTGACATCCCCAGCGGCTCACGGATGCCGCCTTGGGTATCAATGGAAAACTCTTGAGGTAATACATGTAACACTCGCTGGCCTTCTGAAATCGCTCGTGCGCGGGCCGAGTCGATCACCCGTTCAATGTCTGAAGGTGTTACTTCACGCTCCTTAATCGCGACAACGCCGTCGGAATTCATGGAGCTAATATGGCTGCCCGCCACGCCCACATAAACCGAGTGGATGTCGCATCCTGCCATCAGTTCGGCTTCTTCCACCGCACGCTGAATGGACAGAACCGTTGACTCAATATTAATCACAACGCCGCGCTTCATACCGCGCGAGGGGTGGGAACCGATACCGGCAATCTCAATCCCCCCATCATCGGTGGGTTGACCGACTATCGCGACGACCTTGGACGTTCCGATGTCCAGCCCGACAACCATATTGGATGCGTTGGGTGAGCCTGCCATGAGTCGGTAAATCTCCTTGCCGTCATTTTAATAGGGTAGGTATTGCCAATTGGCATTAAAACACCAACGCAATAACCAATTTGCGTTTAATAACTTTAACTAGAACACTATCTAACCAAGCTAACCGCTGACAGGATAATAAAACTCATCCACATCACCGCTGGGGACATAGTATAGAAACAATAGTCGTAATACGACTAGCGCACACCCACGATAATTGGACTGGATAGCAATTTAAACCCCATTCATAGGTTTTTCGGCGTTGGCAACCACTCACATTTACCTACTTTTTGCACATTGCCACGAGCGGTTACTCATTGACCTCTTGCTGTTCACGCTCTTGAAAATCCGTTTCACCATGCCAAGCCACCGCAACACCATTAGGATAGCGTAAATCAATATAGCGGATATGCTCACTAAAGCTTGCAAGCTCGCGCTGCCAAGAAGCAGATAACCTTGCCAAACGCTCTCCATGCTGACGTCTACCTAGCATGACCCAGGCCCCGTCTCCCAGCTGTAAGCGCCAAGCACCGCGAGGCTCTAAGCGTAGCTGAGAAAGCGATAGCGACAAACTGGCAAAATGGGGAGTCAACCGCTGATAATACGCCAACACCTCTTCACTGTTGCCCGCTGGCCCTGAGAGGTCGGGCAACCCTTCAGGTGCATCTAACGGCGCAAATGCAAACGGCTCTCCTTCAGGATTAAGCAGGAAATCATCGTTCCAACGCGCTACAGGCACCTGCTCCACTAGCTCAAACACCAAAGCGTTAGGCCACTCGCGGGAAATTCGCACTTCATTCAGCCAGCCAATACGTAGCGCACGCTGGCGTAGCTCGCCTAGATCTGCCGATAGCCACGTTGCATCCTGCACAAGCGGCGCTAACTGCGTACGCAGGTAATCAGCACTAACGTACTCCCATTCGCCACGAATCGACACGCGCTCAATGGGACGATCAAGCCATAGCCACAGTGCACGGCCGCCCGCACCTAGTAGCAGCGCCAGCAGCACAACGCCCAGCCATGCGTTGCGTTTTTTCATAACGCTCCTATTGCCCAGCTACTCATTACGGCATGCTCGGCTGAACGGCGGTCTGTAAAATAAGCATGACCAACTGATCAAAGTCGATCCCGGCGTAGGCGGCTGCCTGCGGCACTAGGCTGTGGTCAGTCATGCCGGGCACGGTGTTAACCTCTATCAGCCAACACTTACCAGCTGCGTCACGCATTACATCAATACGCCCCCACCCTTCGCCACCTACCGCTAAAAAGGCCTCTTTACATAGTGCTGCCAGCGCTTGCTCATCCTGCTCAGACAAACCACAGGGCAGATGGTACTGCGTGGTGTTAGCAATGTACTTGGCTTCGTAGTCATAGAATCCACCCGGCACTTCAACGCGAATAGCGGGCAGCACGTCATCACCCAGGAGCGCGACCGTGTATTCATCCCCGATAATAAACCGCTCAGCCATTACCCGCGCATCAAACTTTGCGGCAGCCGTGTAGGCGGCTTTTAATTCATCCCGGCTTTTGACAATACTGATGCCCAAGGTGGAGCCTTCATGGACTGGCTTGACCACCATAGGCAGCCCAAGCTGGTTTACTACGGCCGCCCAATCAGCGTTTTCACTTAGCATGATGCTTTCAGGGGTAGGCAAGCCAACGGCCTGCCACACCTGTTTAGTGCGCTGTTTATCCATGCCCAATGCAGATGCCAGTACGCCGCTGCCGGTATAGGGCACGCCGAGCAGCTCTAACGCGCCCTGAAACGTGCCGTCTTCTCCACCACGCCCATGTAGCGCCACAAACACGGCGCTAGGCGCCAGACGCTCAAGCCCTGCTAGACCACCCTCTTTAGGGTCGTAGCCGAGCGCATCCACACCTTGACGTTTTAAAGCGGCAAGAATAGCGGCGCCGCTTTTCAGGGAAACATCCCGCTCAGCCGATGTGCCACCGTAAACCACTACGACGCGGTCTAGAGAACCGGTTTGCCCGCTGTTCATAGCGCCACCTCATCCATCTCAAGTTTTGCCTGAGCAAGGCGCAGCGAAATACCACCAACGTCCCCGGCCCCTTGAGTAATCAAAATATCTCCAGGCCGTAGCACATTATTCAACAAGGCAGGCAGCTCCTGCTTGTGCTCGACAAACAGCGGATCGACTTCACCACGCTGTCGAATAGAGCCCGCCAGCGTTTTCCCTTCGGCTCCCGGCAGCACGGCCTCACCTGCGCTGTATACATCCAGTAGCACCAGGGTATCCACCTGAGAAAGCACACGCACAAAATCCTCAAAAAGATCCCGCGTACGGCTATAACGGTGGGGTTGGTAAAGCATCACAAGGCGTCGATCAGGCCAACCTGCTCGCACCGCCTGGATTACCATATCGACTTCACGAGGATGGTGACCGTAGTCATCCACTAGCATGATATCGCCACCGCCGGAAGGTGCTGGAAAGTGTCCATGCACTTGAAAGCGTCGCCCTACCCCGGCGAACCCAGTTAGCCCGCGCTGGATCGCATCATCACTTACGCCTGCGTCAGTGGCCACAACGATAGCTGCCATCGCATTGAGGGCATTATGGCGGCCCGGCATAGCGAGCCGAATGGCCAGCGGTGCCGCATCACCAGGGCGCAGAGCGGTAAACGAGACTTCTCCCGCCTGTTGAGAAAAATCAACGATGCGGTAGTCGGCATCTTCATCAAAGCCGTAAGTGACAAACTGGCGTTTAACTTGGTCACACAGCCCACGCACATGAGGATCGTCAATACACAGCACCGCAAGACCATAAAACGGTAGATTGTGCAAAAATTCGATGAAAGTGCTTTTCAGGCGCTCAAAATCGCCGCCATAAGTCGCCATGTGGTCAGCATCGATATTGGTAACAATCGATACCATGGGCTGAAGGTGAAGGAACGAGGCATCGGATTCATCAGCTTCAGCGACTAAGTAATCACCTTCACCTAAACGAGCATTGGCGCCTGCGCTCGTCAGTTTTCCGCCAATCACAAAAGTAGGGTCCAGGCCACCCTCGGCCAATAGTGTTGCTGTCAAGCTAGTAGTGGTTGTTTTACCGTGAGTCCCCGCGACGGCAATACCGTGACGGAAGCGCATCAGTTCTGCCAGCATTTCGGCACGGCGCACTACCGGCACGCGGTGCTCATGTGCCCAGCGTATTTCAGGGTTGGTTTCATCGATTGCGCTGGAGACAACAACCACATCGGCCCCCTGCACATGCTCTTCAGCATGACCAATGGCCACGCTTACTCCGAACTGGCGCAGCCGCTCAACCACGGCGGAGGCTTTCATGTCGCTACCGCTAACTTGGTAGCCCTGGTTGGCTAATACTTCGGCAATACCGCACATGCCTGCACCACCGATACCTACAAAATGCAGCCGCTTAATACGACGCATACCGGGGCCAGTTGGGCGAGCCCCCTGCGGCGACATGTTAGTCACTGAATCGGTCACGCAGTTTCTCCTTGCTTCACTAATCCCAAACAGTCTGCTGCAAGACGCTCGGTGGCATCTAAATAAGCGACTTTGCGCGCTTTAGACGCCATTTCCGCCAGCCTGTCGGGATGAAGTAATTCGTCTAATAATTGAGTTAAGCGCTCAGGCGTGAGGGCTGATTGGATGACACACTGAGCCGCTCCCGCCTTCACCAGCACATCAGCATTGACTCGCTGATGGTCATCTACTGCATATGGAAATGGCACTAACAGCGCAGGCTTTGCCGCTGCAGCCAACTCGGCAACCGTTAACGCACCAGCGCGGCAAACCACAAGATCCGCCCATGAGTAGGCGGCCGCCATATCATCGATAAAGGGGCTAACATCGGCCACAATGCCAAGTTCTGTATATGCCTGGGCGGTGGCTACGTCGCGCTCTTTACCGGCTTGATGGCGCACATCCGGGCGCCGCTCTGGTGGTAGCGCGGCAAGCGCTGGCGGCAGGCGCTCATTTAGTGCTACAGCACCGAGCGAGCCACCCACAACCAGCAGCCTAAGCGGCCTATTAGACATCTCAGCCACCTGCTTAGGGCTCTCGCCTAGCGCCGCAATCTCTTCACGCACGGGGTTACCAATAACTACTGCACGACTGCCAAACGCATCCTCAAAGGCGGCGTAAGTACGCGTCGCCAAGCGCGAAAGCACTTTATTAGTGAGGCCTGCGACGGCATTCTGTTCATGAATGACCAGCGGCACACCCGATAGCCGCGCCGCCAGCCCACCCGGGCCACTGGCAAAGCCCCCCAGGCCGACCACAACATCAGGTTTAAAGCATTTAATGATGCGTCGCGCCTGCATCACCGCTCGGGAAAGATTGATGGGCGCTTTGCACCAGCCTGCCAGCCCTTTGCCCCTCAGCCCTTCAATGGCAATCGTGTGTAGCATAATACCAGCATTAGGCACTAGCCGATTTTCGATACCACGCGAGCTTCCCAGCCATTCAACGTCGACACCCTTGGCCTGTAAAGCATGCGCCAAAGAGAGCGCAGGAATAACGTGCCCACCGGTTCCCCCGGCCATAATCAATATCCGTCGACGCGAGTTCGTCGCCACAAACGACTCCTTGAATAATTACGATAAACGCGGTTCTCGGCGTGCTCGGTAGGGGGTGGGCGTACGCCTGGGGCGGTGCCGAGTCTCAGCATCCACACGCAGCAGTAGCCCAATCATCATGCCCGTCACCAACAGACTTGAGCCGCCATAGCTGATTAGCGGCAGAGTAAGCCCTTTTGTGGGCAGCAACCCAGAGCTTACGGCCATGTTAATGAACGCCTGAGCCGCCACAATAAACCCAATGCCGTAGCTAACGTAGGCGCCAAACAGATGCCCTGCCAGCTCCGCGCGGCGGCCGACCCACATGGCGCGTACAATAAATAGAGTAAACAGTAGCACCACTAAAATGGCACCAATCATCCCTAGCTCTTCGGCCACTACGGCAAAAATAAAGTCGGTGTGGGCTTCCGGCAGGTAGTGAAGCTTTTGAACGCTATTGCCAAGACCGGTACCTGTTACATGCCCACGACCAAACGCAATCAACGCCTGGGTTAACTGATAGCCGGTGGCAAATTGATCGGCCCAGGGGTCAAGAAAGCTTGTCCAGCGGGCCAAGCGGTAGGGCTCCATTACTACCATCATCACCGCCCCAACCCCCAGCACGCTTCCACTGCCGAGCAGTAAGGTCAGCGAGGCGCCACTCATCATTAACATGCCAATGACACACACGGCGTAAACCACCATGCCACCGAAATCTGGAGCTAAGAACAGCAGGCTCGCGGGCACGGCAAGCACGGCCAATGGCCGCCACATGGTAAACGCCCGCTGCCGCAGCTCGTAGGTAAAGCGCGACATAAATGCCGCCATGTAAAAAATAAGGCCCACTTTCGCCAGTTCCGACACCTGCAAACTCGGCAGCGGCCCAGGCAGTGAAATCCAACGCTTACTGCCGTTCACCTCTTGGCCAATAACTAGCACCACCACCAGCATAAAAATGCTGACGAGTAGAATAAGCGCTGCGTTCTGCCGCCACAGCTCCAAAGGCACGCATAACATAAAGAGGCAGGCAACAATAGCTAATAATAGAAAGATGCCGTGCTGACGGGAGTAGTGGTAGCTGTTTTCCAGCAGCCCCACCGACGCAGAGCTGACCATAATCCAGCCAAGCCCCGCCAACGCCACCACCGCAACAATCAGCCAGATATCACAAGGCAGGTGCTGGGTCGTTAAGGCAGCGCGCAGGCGCTGTACTCTACTGAGAGATTCATCGCTCATGGCGTCAACTCGCTGCGTTTGTGCTCAACCCAGTGACGAAAAGCGTCACCTCGTGCCTGATAGTTGGCGAATTGATCCAAACTGGCACAAGCGGGTGACAGCAGCACGCAATCACCGGGTTTGGCCATGGCGAAAGCAACCTCCATGGCTTGCGTTAAGTGTTCTACACGCTCAACCGGAATCGCCTCATTAAGCGCGTCGGCAAGGCGCGGCGCATCGGCCCCAAACACAATAGCAGTGCGAGCGCTATTCGCTAGCGGCGCAGCCAACGGAGAAAAATCCGCCCCCTTGCCAACGCCGCCTGCCAAAAGAAGCAGCTTTCCTTGCAGGGTGGCGCCAATCCCGTTGATGGCAGCCAGCGTCGCGCCCACATTGGTTCCTTTGGAATCATTGACCCAGCGAACGCCGTTTAGCTCGGCAATGGTTTCACTGCGGTGCGGCAAGCCTACAAACGCTTTTAGGGCACCGCACATACTGGCTTTATCAAAGCCTAATGCGCGCCCCATCGCCAGCGCCGCTAACGCATTGGCGTAATTATGCTGCCCAGTTATACGCAGCTCATCGGCTAACAGCCATGGCGTTTTGCCCTGCATTAGCCACCAATGGCCCTGTTGCTCGACCAGTCCCCACGCAGCATCACGGGGAGTATGCACCCCAAAGTGCTCGATATGCTCTAGCGGCTGATCCGGCCATGTTTGCGGATCGTCAGCATTCACCACGGCGTGCTCTGCGCCGATAAAAATACGCTGCTTGGCCTGTCGGTAGCCCTCTAGATCGCCGTGGCGATCTAGATGGTCATCGCAGAGATTTAAGAAGGCCGCCGAGGCCGCGCCTAAAGAGGGCGTGGTTTCCAACTGAAAGCTGGATAGCTCTAGGATGTATAGGTCGGCGTCTGGCTGTTGCGCCAGAAGATCAAGCGCGGGTGTACCTAGATTGCCGCCCACGGCGGCATTAATGCCAGATGCGGCAGCCATCTCGCCAAGTAGCGTCGTCACTGTGGACTTAGCATTGGAGCCCGTAATGGCCGCAATGGGTGCTTTCACGGCACGTTTGAACAGCGCGATTTCGCCTACCAGCATGGGCTCGCCAGTGGCAGGGTTATGGCGCTCAAGCAGCCCCTCCAAACCAGCCGTGCGAGGATCTACACCTGGGCTAATCACGACCTCGTAGGCCTGACAAAAATCTACAGCAGCCAGAGAGCCACAATGCACCTGAACATCCGGGTACGTTTGGCGAAAAGCCTCCACCCCTGGCGGCGCTTCACGGGTGTCAGCCACCATAAACGGCCTACCCAGCTGGGTAAGGTGGCGGCAAATCGCCTGACCAGAGAGCCCTAGCCCAACGACTACCGTAAATCCGTTTGGTACCTGCACCATGTGGCTCCTTCTGCCATACGCCAAAGGCGGCCTGTGCGCCGCCTACTGTTTCTTTGATTAACGAACTTTGAGCGTGGCCAAGCCTAGCAGCACAAGTACCACGGTAATAATCCAGAAGCGCACGATAACCCGCGGCTCTGGCCACCCTTTCAGCTCGTAGTGGTGATGTAGCGGTGCCATGCGGAAGATGCGGCGTCCAGTTAGTTTGTAGGAGCCTACCTGGAGGATCACCGAGACGGTTTCCAGTACAAAAATACCGCCCATGATAAAGAGCACGATCTCTTGACGGACAATGACCGCGACTACCCCTAACGCAGCCCCTAGGGCAAGGGCACCTACGTCGCCCATAAATACCTGGGCGGGATAGGTGTTAAACCATAAAAAGCCAAGACCGGCACCCGCGATGGTGGCACAAAATACTGCTAACTCGCCGGTGCCGTGGATAAAAGGGATATGCAGGTAGTTGGCAAACACCGCATTACCGCTGGCATAAGCAAATACAGAGAGCCCCATCGCCACCAGCACAGTGGGCATAATCGCCAAGCCATCCAAACCGTCGGTAAGGTTGACGGCGTTGGAGCTGCCGACGATGACGAAGTAGCTCAATACGATGTAGAACAAGCCCAACGACAGCGCAACGTCCTTGAACAGCGGAATGAGCAGACTGGTTTCGGCGGGCGTGGTGGCCGTGGCGTACAGAATGATGGCGGCTCCCAGGCCGACCACCGACTGCCAGAAATATTTCCAACGTGCAGGCAGGCCTCGTGGGTTCTTTTCAACCACTTTACGATAATCGTCGACCCACCCGATGGCGCCAAAGCCCAGCGTCACCAGCAGCACGATCCAGACGTAATAGTTGGTCAGGTCACCCCACAGCAAGGTGCTGATCGCAATCGCCAGCAGGATCATGGCGCCGCCCATGGTCGGCGTACCTGCTTTGGAAAGATGCGACTGTGGGCCGTCGTCGCGAACGGCCTGGCCAATCTGCCCTTCGACCAGGCGACGTATCACCCAGGGCCCCAGCCAAAGGCACAGCATCAGCGCGGTGAGCGCGGCGAGAATGACGCGCAGCGTCAAATAATTGAACACCTGAAACGCAGTTTGGAATTGAGCTAAAAAATTCGCCAAGTGAAGTAACATGAACGGCGCTTACCTTGTTTCATCCGCACGCAGCGCAGCAATGACCGTTTCCATGCCTGCACTACGTGACCCTTTCACCAGCAGAGTGGTGTTAGGCGGAAGAGTATTAATAACATGACGCACAAGCGTCTCGTGATCGTCAAAGTGTTGCCCGCGACCAAAGGCACTTGAAGCCGCGCGCGCCGCCTCGCCAAACGTTAATAACGTATCGATACCTAACGACGCGGCGTAGCGGCCAATCTCTGCATGTAAAGCTTGGGACTCGCTACCCAACTCACCCATTGCCCCGAGTGCACACCAGCGTGGCGCAGGGAAGCTAGCGAGCGCGTCCAAGGCAGCTTTAACCGCCCCTGGATTTGCATTGTAAGTGTCATCCAACAACGTTGCATTGCGTAACCCCGGCACTACGCTTAGCCGCCCCGAAAGCGAGGTTAAACAGCTTAATCCTGTCACGACGTGCTCTGGCGTTACTCCTAGCGCTAGCGCTGCTGCCGATGCGGCCAGGGCATTACTGACATTATGTTTGCCGATAAGCGGCAACTGCACTTCACCCATGATTTGGCCGTGCGCAACAAGCGTGAAAGCATACCGCCCCTGGGGGTCGCAGGAAAGTGCCCTCGCGTGAACGTCCGCATCGTCATGTAAGCCATAACTTACAATTTGCCGAGGGGCAGCACAGGCTGCCCATAAAGCGTAGTAGCGGTCATCCCTATTAATGACGGCAGTACCATGACCGCTAAGACCCGAGAAAATTTCACTCTTCGCCTGAGCAATTTGGCCCATGCCGCCAAACTCGCCCACATGAGCGCCAGTCACGTTAGTGATAATAGCGACCTGCGGTGCAGTGAGCTGGCTAGTCCAGGCGATCTCGCCTAAATGATTAGCGCCTAGCTCAATAACGCCCGCTTGATGTTCGCTCGATAAGCGCAGCAGGGTTAACGGCGCACCAATATCGTTATTCAAGTTGCCTGCTGTCGCCAGCACGCAACCTAGCGGTGCTAACAGCGCAGCAGTCATCTCTTTTACCGTGGTTTTACCGCTATTACCCGTCACCGCCACCAGCGGCAGGATAAAGCGCTGACGCCAAGCCCGCGCGACCAGCCCAAGTCCTAACCGCGTATCGGCGCACACCAACTGAGGTAGAGCGCTATCCACCTCACGCTCTACCAGGGCTGCTGCGGCCCCTTGCTCTTTGGCATGCTCTACAAACTCATGGCCATCAAAGCGCGGCCCTTTTAGCGCGATAAATAGACAGCCCGGCACAATTTTACGCGTGTCAGTCACTACCGCTGAAATGGGCAAGTTGGCGCTCTCAGCCGAGATATCGCAGCCAAGGGCGGCGGCTACTTCTACCAACGCCCACATCAGGGGGTTCCCCGTGTGGCAAGGGCGTGGAGCACCTGCTCGTCATCTTGATAAGGGTGGCGAACTCCGTCTATCTCTTGATAGGTTTCATGACCTTTTCCTGCAACGAGAATCACATCGTCAGGAGCGGCTTGATGAACCGCGTAAAGAATGGCTTGTCGGCGGTCACCTCTATCATCTACTGGCACACTACCGGCAAAGCCTGCGTGGATTTGCTGACGAATCTGCTCGGCAGACTCACTGCGTGGGTTGTCATCGGTGACGACCACGTGATCAGCCAGTTGCTCTGCTACTTTCGCCATTTCAGCGCGCTTCCCTGTATCCCGCTCACCGCCGCAGCCAAACAGGCACCATAGCTTGCCTTGACTGCCCAAATGGGCACGCAAAGCACCCAACGCACTCTGCAGTGCATCTGGCGTGTGGGCATAATCTACCACCACGCTAGGGGCGTTATCACCACCGTAGCAGGCCATGCGCCCCGGCACAGGAGAAAGCACTGCTGCTGCTTCAAAGATCGCATCCAGCGGCTCACCTAATCCGTAAAGTACGGCCATGGCAAGTAGTACATTATCCAGGTTGAAACGCCCCACGAGCCCTAGCCGCAGGACTTTTTCGCCTTCTGGGGTGGCTATCAGCGCCTGCTGCCCAAGGGCATGGGGCTGCCAATCTAAAACGCGCAGCGTCACTGCCTCATCGGTACCTGTCGCTAGTACGCGTACATCGCTATCGCAGCCCGCCAGCATCAACTTAGCGAGAGGATCATCACCATTGACCACCGCAAGAGATAGCTCGGTGCGTCTAAACAGCTTGGCTTTAGCGGCCGCGTAAGCCGCCATACTGCCGTGATAATCCAAATGATCTCGCGTCAGATTGGTGAAGACCGCGACGTTGACATCGACTGCGTCCAAACGCTGCTGATCTAACGCATGAGAAGAGGCTTCAAGCGCAACGCGCTTAACGCCCTGACGCGCTAGCTCACCTAGTGTTGCTTGCAGTGCCAACGGGCCTGGCGTGGTTAGACCGCTCTCAAGCAGCTTACCTGGCCGACCCACGCCCAGCGTCCCAATCACACCCGCTTGGGTGCCTAACTGCTCACTTAGCTCGGCCACATAGTGAGTCACCGAACTTTTGCCGTTCGTTCCCGTAACAGCAATGACCTCCAGACCACGAGGAACATCAAATAGCGCTCGACCTAATTCGCCTAGGCGTAGCGAAAGATGGGGGAGAAATAACACCCGTTCCTCTAGCCCTATGTCGCTATCCTTGGTGTGAGCCAGCACCAGCGAGGCACCCTTGGCCAGCGCTTGTTCGATATATTCGCGTCCATCGCGCTGACTACCAGGCACGGCCACGAACACGTCTCCAGCGGCCAGGGCGCGAGAATCCGTTCTTAAACTGAGCTGCTGAGGCAGGTCAGGCAATGCTGGCAGCTTGGCGCTGGGCCAGACGTGGTGCAACGCTTTCCATAACTGGTCTGGGCATATGGTCATGCCATCTCCTTAAACACTATTCGACCTCGTAGTCAGGCGGCACATCCAGTAGCCGCAACGCATTACCGGTGACACTAGAGAACACCGGCGCTGCCACCGCTCCACCATAAAATTCGCCTGCTTTGGGATGGTCAATCATCACCACCGTCACGATACGCGGGTCCGAAATGGGCGCAATCCCCGCAAAGACACTGCGGTACGCATCGGTGGCGTAGCCTTGCTGGCCCGTTTTACGCACGGTGCCGGTTTTTCCGCCAACGCGATACCCTTCTACACGGGCACGTCGCCCACCTGTATAGGCGCCAACCGAGGTTTCTAAGATTTCTAGTAAGTCGTTGGCAACACTCGGCTCAATGGCCGGGATACCTTGGGGCGGCTCTGACAACCTTAACAGCGAAGGGGGTAAGCGTTCACCATTATTAGCCAACGCAGTATAAGCACTGGCTAGCTGAACGGCCGTTACCGATAAACCATAACCATAAGAGAGAGCTGCTCGCTCACTTCTAGACCACTGAATCCGAGCCGGCAGATTGCCCGTAGACTCCCCTGGGAAGCCTGTTCCGGGGCTTTGCCCCAGGCCGAGCTGGTTATACTTCTCCCAAATAGCCGTATCGCTTAGCTGCAGAGCCAAGCGAGACATCCCAATGTTAGAAGATTTTTCAAGAATACCCGCGAGATCCAGTTCACCGTAGTTACGGAAGTCTCGGATCGTAAATTGATCAAGCCTCATCCATCCAGGCGATGTATCTACCACAGCATCACGGCCAACAATACCGCTTTCAAGCACCGCTGCCATGGCTAACGGCTTCATGACCGAACCAGGCTCGAATACATCCACTAGCGCTTGATTACGCAAACCACGAGGATCTAAGCCCGCTCGGTTATTGGGGTTGTAAGACGGCAGATTGGCCATTGCCAGGACTTCACCTGTACGGGCATCCATCATGACCAAAACACCACCATCTGCTTGATGTTCAGCCACTGCAGCGCGCAATTCGCGATATGCCATGTACTGGATACGCTGATCAATCGCCAGGGTCAGCTCTCCGCCTGGCTGCGCTTCACGAATCACGCCCAGCTCTCGCACCAGCCGACCACGCCGGTCTTTGATGACACGACGCTGCCCCGGGTGACCCGCTAGGTAGGGCTGATAAGCGAGCTCTAAGCCCTCCTGACCGACGTCGTCTACGTTGGTGACGCCGAGTATTTGGGCCGCCACCTCTCCAGCCGGGTAGTAGCGCTTGTATTCACGCTGTGGATAGACACCCGGCGTGCGCAGATCGAGGATGCGCTGCGCAGCGTCTGGGGTCATCTGTCGGCGCAAATACATGAATTCGCGGTTACTGTAGCGCGCCACCCGGGACTCGAAGTCATCCAGTGACATCCCCAGCGCCTGCGCCAGCATGACACGCTGGATGGCGTCTGTAGGCAACTCTTGAGGGTTCGCCCAAAGCGTCACGACCGGCGTGGATATTGCCAGTGGCTCGCCGTTACGGTCAGTGATCATTCCGCGGTGAGCAGGAATAGCTTCATGGCGCAGCGTGCGGGCATCACCCTGGCTCTGCAAAAATGGGCGATCAATCACCTGTAGCAGTGTAATTCGCCCAATCAAAATGGCAGAGGCGAGACCAACTGCTAACAAAATAAAGAAAAAGCGCCCACCAGCAAGCGGCGGCGCAATAGGATATTGGCGGGACTTCCCTCCCCGACCTTCACGCTTCATGGCCGAATCACCTCGACATCATTTACGTCAGGAATACGCATCTCTAGCCGTTCCGTGGCAATTTGTTCAATGCGGGCTGGCGTTGCCCAAGCCCCCTCTTCCAACAGCAGTTGGCCCCACTCGGTCTGGAGCTGGTTTTCTTCCTGCTCTAACCGCTGAAGCTCAGCAAACTGTACCCGCGTCATATGGGTGGTGGTCACTACTGCTAAGCCAGTCAATAAACAGGCAAAAAACAGCACAATCATGGTGATGGGCCACAGGCGAAGGCGCAGTTTAAACGGCCACTCCGCCCTCAGCGTGGAAGCCCAATGCTCTAGCCGCTCAATGCTCATTGTTAGCCTCGCTTACGGGCCGCCCGCATGACGGCACTGCGCGCGCGCGGATTAACATCCACTTCCTCGTCGCTAGGGCGACTCCCTTTTCCAAGCGCTTCAAGACGACGATTCAACTGATCATCGCGGATGGGTACGCCTCGTGGTAAGTGCGTGTCACCGCGCACATGGTGTCGAATAAACCGCTTCACACGACGGTCTTCCAGGGAGTGGAAGCTAATCACGACAAGATGACCACCCGGTGCCAGCGCTTCAAGCGCTGCTTCTAAGGCGGCATCTAGTTGATCAAGTTCCCCATTGAGATAAATACGCAGGCCTTGGAAGGCTTTCGTGGCGGGGTGACGGCCTTTTTCCCAGGCGGGGTGGGCAGTTTTCAACACCTCGGCCAAATCGACCGTATGGGTAAAGGGCTTTTCGACGCGACGTTTCACCACGGCATTGGCTAGCCGTTTGGCATAACGCTCTTCACCATAGGTTTTAAAGACGCTGGCGATATCTGCTTCGCT
The DNA here is from genome assembly GCF_056857535.1 of Vreelandella sp. L-25. Lineage (NCBI taxonomy): Bacteria > Pseudomonadati > Pseudomonadota > Gammaproteobacteria > Oceanospirillales > Halomonadaceae > Vreelandella > Vreelandella sp. L-25. The sequence goes on along the minus strand of NZ_JBSXNH010000064.1, from coordinate 51,013 downwards.
GGCACGCGCCAAAAACTCAGCGGCGCTTTCACCCTGGGTGGGATCCATGCGCATATCTAGCGGGCCGTTGCGCATAAAGCTAAAACCGCGCTCAGGGTCGTCCAATTGCGGGGAAGAGACACCCACATCCAGAAGCACACCGGATAGCTTGCCATAAAGCCCCTGCTCTTTGGCAAACTCAGCTAAATGAGCAAATTCGCGCTGGGTAATCTGGAAACGGGCGTCTTCTATCTCATCCGCAGCAGCAATGGCTTGCGGATCACGGTCCATGGCCATTAAACGGCCTTGCTCGCTTAAGCGCGAAAGAATCAACCGGGAGTGACCTCCACGCCCGAAGGTGCCGTCTAGGTAGGCTCCATCCGGGTCATGCACCAGTGCATCTACCGCACCTTCCAATAAAACGCTGGTATGACGAAAGCGGGTGACCTGATCAGCGTCAACAGAAGGCATGTTACTCTCACACATAATTTGGGAAGGCGTGCTTGGCACGCCTTTCATGGAAATGGGGAGTCGGCCGATAAGCCGGGTTCTGTCGTGGACAGTCATTCCTCTAGGCGCTGCGTCACCGCAGCGCTCAAGCAACCTACCCGAACCCAGCGCGGGCCACGCCGTTGGGTCCCTATTTGGTCTTGCTCCGAGTGGGGTTTACCATGCCACGCACTGTTGCCAGGCGCGCGGTGCGCTCTTACCGCACCCTTTCACCCTTACCGGCCCCTGAGGTTTATTTCAGGGACTTAGGCGGTCTACTCTCTGCTGCACTTTCCGTCGGCTTGCGCCGCCCAGGCGTTACCTGGCACTCTGCCCTATGGAGCCCGGACTTTCCTCCCCTAGCGGCCTTTGCGAGCACACTAGCGGCGACTGTCTGGCCAACTCCGGCGGCAAGCATACCAGCGCCCTGCGTTCGCCTCAATGCTGACCTTTCATTGCCTGCAACCGGGCGTACCACTCCTGCTTACGGCCACCCAGCATTCTGGCCGCAATCGAAGCCCCCTGTTTGACACCCACCCCCTCTGCCAGCAGGGCGGCTAACAGCTCATTGGCATTTATCGACTGTTCATCCCCCTGCACCGCCGGAGGGGCACCAGAAATAATTATTACAAACTCACCCCGGCTCTGGTTAGGATCTTCAGCGAGCTGATCACGAAGCGCTGCCGGTGATCCCTGAAGAAATGTTTCAAAGGTTTTGGTCAACTCTCGTGCCAGCACCACCGTGCGCTCAGTCATTTGCTCACATAGCGCCTCAAGCGTATGCACAATGCGGTGGGGCGACTCGTAAAATACCAACGTTTCTTCACGGCTCTGCCACTTCTCCAACGCTTGGCGGCGAGCGCTGGGCTTGGCAGGCAGAAAGCCCCCAAACGTAAAGCGGTCGGTGGGCAGCCCCGCTCCAGAAAGCGCGGTGACCAGCGCGCACGGCCCAGGCAGCGGAACAATGTGGCGCCCTCTGGCGCGTAGTTCCCGCACCAGCACGAAACCGGGATCGCAAATCAGCGGCGTACCGGCATCACTGATCAGTGCAATACTTTCACCAGCTGATAAATAACCATCGAGCGTATCGACCCGCTGGGCTTCATTGTGCTCATGCAGCGATATCATCGGCGTATTCACCCCTAAGTGGGCAAGCAGCCGCGCGCTATGTCGCGTATCTTCCGCCGCAATACGCGATACATCGGCTAATACCCGAGCAGCACGCGGCGTTAAGTCGTCCAAATTCCCAATTGGCGTGGCAACCACGTACAATGTACCCGGATGTTGGTGTGTCATCGTGACTCCCGATTTGTTAATGGTTTGCCCTGACGGTGCGCTATGCTTATGGAAAACCACGCTAACCTGCTGATAGACCGCGACAGCGCAAATGGAAACTAAGGAAGGATACATGAAACAGTCACTTCGTGGCCTGTTGGCCACTGCCTTCATGGCACTTCTCATCACCGGGTGCGCCATGCAACCGCCGAGCGTGGTTGACCGAGTACCCGACCAGGATGCCGGCCGCTTGCTCAGTCAAGCCGAACAGCAAGCCCCAGAGCAGGCCGCTCGCACACGTCTGGAAGCCGCCAATATTTTGGCCCGCCAGGGCCAGCGTGAAAACGCCTTTGATACCGCCAGCAGCATTGATGAAACGCTGCTTAACGACGCCGATCGCGTGCGCTGGGCCATGCTATTTTCAGAGCTTGCTCGCGGGTTAAACGACCCACGCGCCGTGTTGCGCGCAACACAAGTCTTGGACGATGAGCTACCTATGCAGGCAAATCAGCAGCAAACCCTTGCTGAGCGCCAACAGTGGGCACAGCAAACGCTTGATCAGCAGCCGGGGCAAGTTCAAGTCACCTTACCTGAACTTGAGGGCACCGAAATTCGCCGTATTGTGGTTGCACTACCGGAATCTGGCCCGCTAAGCAGCGTTGCCAATACACTTGCCACCGCCATACGCCGCCATAACGAGATTAGTGCTGACGGCGTTCAGTTAAGTTTTATCGATGCTGCCCAGTACTCGCTCGACGAACTGTATAGCCGCGCTCAGCAAATGAATGCCCAGCTAATGATTGGCCCGCTCGATAAGGATCAGGTGTCTCAGCTTGAGCAGCGTGACAGCGTACCCCTGCCTACACTAGCGCTGAACTATGGCAGCGGTGCCAACAACCAAGCACAACGTCTACTGCAGTACGGCTTATCTGCAGAAGGTGAAGCCCGGCAGGCAGCGCGCCGTGCTTATCAGGATGGCCAGCGCCAAATGTCGGTGATGGTGCCGGATAATGACTGGGGCCGCCGAGTTGGTGAAGCCTTCTGGAACGAGTTTCAGCGCCTGGGTGGCGAGGTGACGAATGCAGTGCGCTACAATCCGAGCAGCCCAGTTTCCAACGCTGTGCAAACCGCGCTGAATGTTAGCGGCGAGCGCGCCCGCCTTGGCAACATTGACGCCCTCTTCCTACTAGCGCTTCCCGATTACGCACGCCAGGTGCCGCCCACGCTGGATTATCACTACGCTCCTGACCTGCCCATCTACGCCACCTCGCACCTACATGAAGGCCGGCTGCAAACGCGCTTGGATCAGGATCTGAACGATGTGATGTTCATGGACATTCCCTGGCAAATTCCAGATGCTGCAGTAGGCGGAGAAGAGGTACTACCTTTTTACCCTACCTACCAGCAGTTGCGCGATGAGGCAGATGCCTCGATGTTCCGCTTGATGGCTATGGGTGTTGATGCTTATGAACTTGCTAAACGGATGTCGGACCTGTCCAGCCTAAACGGTTTAAACGGCAGCACTGGGACGTTATCGCTATCAAATGATGGCCGCATCCACCGCGAACTGCCCTGGGCCAAGTTTCAAAATGGCACACCGTCACCCATTTTAATTCCTGGCCTACTGGGTAATGAGCAATAATCCCCAAACTGCCCGTTATCGAGGTGCAGCCATTGAGCGGTTAGCCGCTCAATGGCTGCAGCAGCACGGCCTTCGCCTGGTCACCAACAATCACCATGTAAAAGGCGGAGAGCTTGATCTTGTGATGTATGACCAGGATATTTTGGTCTTTGTCGAGGTCAAACATCGCGCCACAACGCGCCATGGGCACCCCTTGGAAATGGTGAACGCGCAGAAGCGGCGTCGTTTAATTCGTGCGGCATCGCTCTATATTGCGCGACATAACCTCTCTTGCCCCTGCCGCTTTGATATCCTAGCCATTACAGGCACACCGCCCACTCTCGAGTTTCATTGGGAGCAAGCGGCTTTTGACGCTTATTAATACTCTTAACTAGGAAGCCCTGATGGACTTTCAATCCCGTATACTCAGCCATTTCAATGCCAGCATTGATACCAAAACCTATGCCAGCGAAGTACTGCCTCCTTTTATTGAAGTCGCCAGCCAAATGATGGTGCAGTGTCTGGTTAATGAAGGGAAAATTCTTGCGTGTGGTAACGGCGGCAGCGCCGGTGACAGTCAGCATTTTTCTTCTGAGTTACTGAACCGTTTTGAGCGTGAGCGCCCTAGCCTGCCTGCTTTAGCACTAACTACCGACACCTCGACCCTGACATCTATTGCTAATGACTATAGCTATAATGAGGTGTTCTCCAAGCAAATTCGCGCACTGGGCCAGCCAGGCGACGTACTGCTGGCTATTTCAACTAGCGGCAACTCCGCTAACGTTGTACAAGCGATCCAAGCGGCTCACGACCGCGACATGACCGTAGTAGCACTAACCGGGCGTGACGGCGGTAATATGGCCTCTTTACTGGGGCAAGACGACTGCGAGATCCGTGTTCCCGCCACCTCTACCGCACGCATCCAAGAAGTTCATTTACTCGTTATTCACTGCCTTTGTGATTTAATTGACGAACAGCTGTTTGGTGGCGCTGAGTAATAGCGCACGCCTTGCGAATAATTACTGATCAAGGAGTCATCCTCATGGCCCTGCACTTTTCATCCAAAACACTATTGGCTGCCACGCTCTGCGGCGTGATAGCACTAAGCGGTTGCGCCAACAATAGCGCCTCAAACCCCTCTAACTACGGCCAGCGTAGCAATGACGTAGAAGCTGTCGACGCCACGATTGAACGCGAAGTAGAGCGCGCGCTAGCTCGTGCCGATGCCCGCCTAGGCGATGCACGCATTCGCGCCCACAGCTATAACGGAACGCTGCTGCTAGTTGGACAGGTACCAAGCGAAGAGCTGAAAAACATGGCGGGTAACGTTGCATCGAACTTACGCGGCGTGGACAAAGTTCATAATGAGCTTACCGTCGCCGCCAACCTGCCCGCCACCCAGCGGCTAACAGATACGTGGCTGACCACCAATGTCATAAGCTACCTGGCAACGAATGACCGCATTGACTCTTCCAAACTGAAGGTCACCACGGAAAACGCCAGTGTCTATTTAATGGGCATGGTGACTCGGGAAGAGGCAGACCGCATTGTGAATGCAGCCTCCTCCGTAGGTGGCGTGCAACGCATTGTTAAGGTTTTTGACTACCTTGACTAACACCTAGATGCTAGAAAACAGCCTCGCCAAATAGTTGGCGAGGCTGTTTTGTATTTGGCTACCGAGACTGCTATCTGACTGATTACTTCACAACGCGCAGCGTCGGTTTTTTCTTGGGCTTGTCATCGCCAGACGCCTTATCAGACGACTGGCTGGACGCTTGCTCAGAGGCTGGCTCAGTGAGCGTCAGCTCAGGCTTTGCCGATTCTGTGTCAGTGCCTGCTTCTCCAGCTTCATCATCCTGCTCTTCAAACCCAGCAGCATCAAGCTCAGGCTCGTGACCGAACACCATACCCGCACCATTCTCACGGGCGTAGATAGCGATAAGCGCAGGCGTTGGGATCATCACCTGCATAGGCTGGCCACCAAATCGAGCATTAAAACCAATCGCCTGATTTTCCATAAACAGGTCACGCACCGCCGTCGGCGCTACATTGAGCACAATTTGCCCATTCTGAACAAATTGCCTTGGTACTTCCACCCCAGGCTGCGTGGCGTCAACCACGAGGTAGGGCGTTAATTCATTGTCTAACAGCCACTCATAGAGGGCTCGGGCGAGATAGGGACGGCTCGATTTCATAAGACTCCCTCCTCCTAACAAATATGGCCTCTTGCCCACAGAGCTAAGAGGCCGAATGAACTCAAGCGCGCATCTCTTTTTCACGCTCATTCAAAGATTCTTTAAACGCTTCGCGCTCAAATACCCGCGACATGTAACCTAACAGCGGCTTCACTTGCTTCTCGGGCAACTCAATATTCAGCTCAGGTAAACGCCACAGGATCGGTGCCAAACAGCAATCTACCAGCGTAAACTCTTCACTCATGAAGTAAGGCATATCTTCAAAGATGGGCGAAATGCCAATGAGACTTTCACGCAGCTCTTTACGTGCCTTATCGGCCTCTTTCTTACCACCGGTGCGAATCTGCTCTAACATCGGGCACCATTCGCGCTCAATGCGATGCATCCACAGACGGCTTTGAGCACGCGCTACAGGATAGACCGGCAGCAAGGGCGGATGAGGAAAACGCTCATCCAGATATTCCATCATTACCTTGGATTCATAAAGCACCAAGTCACGATCCAGCAGCGTCGGAACGCTGTTGTACGGATTGAGGTCTGCTAACTCTTCAGGCGGCTGCTCCTCAGCGACATCGACGATGTCGACCGCTACTCCTTTTTCAGCCAGAACAATGCGCACTCGATGACTGAAATGATCATCACTACCCGAGTAAAAGATCATTGACGACCGCTTGGCCACAACACCCATGAAAGCATCCTCGCATCAAAACAATTCTCGATAATAACATGCCAGCACCCTCTTATGGGAAGGTAGCCAACGATACATAATCACGCCGCAAACAAAAGGCGCACGGCTTTCGCCGTGCGCCTGAACCGCCTATCCTACTTTACTGATTAGTGGACGTCTCGCCAGTACTCACGCTTGAGTAGGTAAGCAATCACACCAAAAATAAAGATAAAGATAAGTACTTTAGGTGCCAGGGCTTGCGCCTGCAGCTTGGAAGGCTCACCCACGTAGGCCAGGAAGTTGGTCAGGTCATATACCGCTTCCTCGAACTCGGCTGGCTCCATCGCCCCTGGCTGAGTCACTTGCAGCACATCACAAGACTGATACTTACCTGATAGCGGGTCGGGAGACTGTCCCGCCACCGGCTGATCGGTTTCGGCACACACCAACTCCTGAACGCCTTGGAGAGGCTCCAGCACGTTAGGCATCGCCACCAAATCGAACACGGTGTTATTCACACCAGTGGGACGACTCGGGTCTTTGTAAAAGCCCAACAGGTAGGAGTAGATCCAGTCAGTGCCACGTAGGCGCGCTTCCAGCGTCAGGTCGGGCGGCGGAGCGCCAAACCAAGACTCTGCATCGCCACGATCCATCGCAATGTGCATCTGGTCGTTGAACGCTAAGTCTGAGGAGAAAATTAAGTTCTCTTCTACCAGATCCTGGGGGATACCCAGATCATCAGCCGCGCGCGCAAAGCGCTGGTGCTCAAGCGAGTGACAGCCCATGCAGTAATTAACATAGAGCTTCATGCCATTTTGCAGAGACGCCTGATCCTGTAGGTCAGGCTCCATGCTGTGAGGCACACTTGCGCCACCAGCCGCCATCGCGGTTACCGGCACGATTGCGAAGAGCAGTGCTAATAGTTGCTTTTTCATTAGCCAGTCACCCTTTCCGGAACGGGTTTAGTCTTCTCCAGCTTGGTGTAGAGCGGCATCAGCAGGAAGAAGGCGAAGTAAATGGCTGTACACACTTGCGCCAAGATGGTGCGACCTGTTGTGGACGGCAGCACACCTAGAATACCAAGAATTACAAAGCTGATGCAGAACAGCAGCAGCATAACTTTGGACATCCAGCCTTTGTAACGCATAGAGCGCACAGGGCTACGGTCAAGCCACGGTAGCACGAACAGCACAGCAATCGCCGCGCCCATGCAGACAACACCCAGGAACTTAGCGTCAAGACCAAACAGCGAGAAGGTAATCGCACGCAGAATGGCGTAGAACGGCGTGAAGTACCAAACCGGTGCAATGTGGTCAGGCGTTTTCAGCGGGTTAGCCGGTTCAAAGTTCGGCCGCTCGATGAAGTAGCCCCCCCCTTCCGGGAAGTAGAACACCACGACACTGAAGACAAACAAGAACACCGCAATACCCACCAAGTCCTTCACGGTGTAGTACGGGTGGAAAGCGATGCCGTCGAGCGGCTTACCGGTCTCGTCTTTCTTCTGCTTGATTTCGATACCATCAGGGTTGTTAGAACCCACTTCATGCAGAGCAATGATGTGAAGCACGACTAATGCCAAAATCACGATGGGCAACGCAACGACGTGAAGCGCAAAGAAACGGTTCAACGTGATGCCTGAAATTAGGAAATCACCGCGCACCCACTGCGCTAGATCAGGGCCAATACCCGGGATGGCCGAGAACAGCGAGATAATGACCTGCGCCCCCCAGTAAGACATCTGACCCCATGGAAGCAGATAGCCCATGAAGGCTTCGGCCATCAGCAGAAGATAGATGGCCATACCAAAAATCCACACCAGCTCACGTGGCGCTTTGTAGGAACCATAAAGCAACCCGCGGAACATATGCAGATAGATGACCACGAAGAAGGCGGATGCCCCCGTCGTATGCATGTAGCGAATCAACCAGCCCCACTCGACATCACGCATGATGTACTCGACGGAGGCAAACGCACCTTCGGCAGAGGGATTGAAACTCATGGTCAACCAAACGCCGGTCAGGATTTGGTTGACCAGCACCAGTAGTGCCAGCACACCAAAAATGTAGAAGAAGTTAAAGTTCTTCGGCGCGTAGTACTTGGTCAAGTGGTCCTGCATCATTTGAGTGGCAGGGAAACGATCATCCACCCAACGCATGATGCCACTCTCGGCCTTCGCCTTATTTGGATTAGCCATTAGGCACTCTCCTCATCTTCGCCGACCACGATGATGTCATCGCTTTCAAAGCGGTAGGGCGGCACTTCAAGGTTCGTCGGCGCAGGAACGTTGCTAAAGACGCGACCGGCCAAGTCAAAACGAGAGCCGTGGCATGGGCAGAAGAAACCACCCGGCCAGTTATCGACACCCACCCCTTCCGCATCCGGCTCGGGCCGATACAAGGGAGAACAGCCCAAATGGGTACAGATGCCGATCAAGACACCAATCTCAGGCTTGATCGAGCGCAGACCACCCTGGATATAGGCAGGCTGCTGTGGCACTTCGGACTCTGGATCCGCCAAGCTGTCAGCCCCTAGCGCTTCGGTCCGTTCGATCATCTCAGGCGTACGATTAATGATCCAAATCGGGCGACCACGCCACTCGACGGTCATACGCTGACCTGGCTCAAGCTTGGAAATATCCGCTTGAACCGGCGCGCCTGCCGCTCTTGCCTTGGCACTAGGCTGCCAAGATGCCACAAAGGGGACCGCAACCCCGACAGCGCCCACCGCCCCCACAACGGAGGTGGCGCCTACGAGGAAACGGCGCCGGCCTTTGTTTACGCCGTTATCTGCCATTTCTGGTTTCTCCCATCAGCTTACCCGTTCCGTCGCAAAGGCGTCTTGCGACGACGAATATCAAATACAGTCTATGTTAAAAAAACAAAGCGCTCTGCACAAGAACAACCGCCCCGGACCATGGTGGTACGAGCGTTATAATTTTTTGATATTCCAATAAAAAACGCCCAGGTCTTTGACCTGGGCGTTTTTGCCACATAGCGTAAAATTAACGCTTGGAGAACTGCGGACGACGACGTGCTTTACGCAGACCGACTTTCTTACGCTCAACCTGACGAGCATCGCGGGTAACGTAACCAGCGGCACGCAGCGTAGGACGCAGGTCTTCGTTGTAATTCAACAGGGCACGCGTGATGCCGTGACGAATAGCGCCAGCCTGTGAAGAGCCGCCGCCGCCTTCAACGGTAACGTAGACGTCGAACTGGTTTAGGGTTTCAGTCAACTCTAACGGCTGACGAACAACCATGCGACCGGTAACACGACCGAAGTACTGGTCAAGCTCACGGTTGTTGACGGTAATTTTGCCGGAACCCGGCTTCAGGAACACACGAGCGGTGGAAGTCTTGCGGCGCCCGGTACCGTAATACTGCTGTGTCATGGCGAAGATTTCCTCAGATGTTCAGTTCAAGCGGCTGCTGGGCAGCATGCGGATGCTCGGCACCGGCGTACACTTTTAACTTGGAGTACATGGCGCGACCCAACGGACCTTTCGGCAGCATGCCTTTAACGGCAGACTCGATGATACGCTCGGGAGCGTGGTCGAGCATTTTGTCGAATGTCATGGAGCGCAGACCGCCCGGGTAACCTGTGTGGCGGTAGTAGGTTTTAGCCTTCGCCTTGTTACCGGTTACTTGGACTTTCTCTGCATTGATCACGACGATGTAGTCGCCGGTATCAACGTGAGGGGTAAATTCGGGCTTATGCTTACCACGCAGGCGGCGAGCAATCTCGGTTGCCAGACGACCGAGCGTTTTGTCCGTAGCGTCGACAATGTACCAGTCGCGCTGGACGGACTGCGGCTTAGCACTGAACGTCTTCATGGATGAAATCACCAGATTAAGTGTGTTGGGTGACTCACACCGCCAAGCGGTGAAGCACCATCCCTATTTTTTTTGGTTGCTGATTTTAGCCAGCAACGTGTAGCGAGGCGGCATTCTACAGTAAGCATGTGCCCAAGTTAAGTGCCGTAGCTATTTTTTTGATGCATGCGCAGGCACTAGGGTTTATGAGCCAGCGCCAAGTACTCGCGAGACTGCATCTCCTGGAGCCGCGACAGAGTACGCTGAAACTCAAATGTGAGCTTACCGTCGTTATACAGCGACTCCACCGGCACTTCAGCGGACATCAACAGCTTTACGCCACGGTCATAAAACTCATCCACCATGTTGATAAAGCGCCGCGCCTGATCATCCGTTTTACCATCCATTCGCGGGACGTTGGCTACCAACACTGTGTGAAACTCCCGAGCAAGCTCGATATAGTCATTTTGGCTACGAGGGCCATCGCACAGCTCGGCAAACTCAAACCACACCACATCATCATGCAAGCGGCGAGTTTTCAGCACTCGGTGATTCACCTCCAGCGGCGCCCCCTCCTCACCCGGCTGTCCGGCAATTTCTCTGAAGCTGCGTGCCAATTCCTGCTCGGCAGCATCATCTAAAGGCGCATGGAAAATTTCTGCACGCTCAAGAGCACGCAAGCGGTAGTCGACCCCTGAATCAACGTTGACCACCTCACAGTGACGGTTCAGCAACTCAATAGCAGGCACAAATCGTGCACGCTGCAAGCCGTCTTTATAGAGGTCATTGGGTACAATATTCGACGTCGCCACCAGCACAACACCACGCTCAAACAGTGCTTCCAGCAAATTGGCCAGAATCATCGCGTCGGTAATGTCTTTAACAAAAAACTCATCAAAGCAGATTACCCTCGCCTCTGCCGCAAATTTACCGGCGATGAGCGTAAGAGGATTTTTCTCGCCCTTATAGCGAGTCAGCTCGTTGTGCACCCGCTGCATAAAGCGGTGGAAATGCGTGCGCATCTTCTCGGGAAACGGCAGTGCTTCATAAAAGGTATCGACTAAGTAAGTTTTTCCACGCCCCACGCCACCCCAAAAATAGAGCCCTTTCACCTGCGGCACTGGGGGTTTGGCCGGTTCATTTTTCTTACCCAGCAAGCCTGCCATTTTGGCCTTGATGCCTTTACTGGCGACTATCGCTTTGGGCACCGTGGTCGGCGCTGACACCAACTCATCATAGAGGCGCTGCAGATGCTTCACTGCTTGTTCTTGGGCAGAGTCATATTGGAAATCGCTACGCTTGAGGTCTTCTTGATAACGCTCAAGCGGCGTTGGCCGGCGCGTTTGATCAGACGCCTGACGTGCAGATACTGATGCCATTAATGTGCTCCCGCAACGCATTGTCCAAGCCGTATCCTCGACGCGCCACCGCCCGCCAGATAAAGCTTGCTCAATAAAATGGGGCTAATTATACGCCGCTTAAACGCTAAGCGCATGAGCGGATTGACCCAACCGACTTAGACGCGCCTATAATGGGGCTGTTTTTAAAAGCCACGCCCTGTGTTCAGTGGCGCGCATTACTTAGGGAGAAGACTGTGGAAGCAAGCTCGCCATTCACTTTTGCAATCATTGGATTAATCGTCGGCTTTATCATCGGCTTAGTGTGCTATCGACTTTTCAGCAAAGGTGCGCGGGATGCCGCTTCACTCAAGCAGACACTGCTTGAACGTGAACACCAAATCGCTGAACTAAAGAAGGGCATGAGCAGCCACTTAACGAGCATTCAGCAGCGCTTAGAAAACATTCGCCACGAAGCTGATCAGCTTGAGCAACAGGTAGAGAACGAAGCAACTCAGTGGAAACTATCCAGCGTTAAGCCGTCATCCAGCACCACCACAAGCGACACTGAAAACGACAGCAACGTGGCAATGCCTAGAGACTACGCAGCGGGCAAAAACGGTACGCTGTCAGAAGATTTTGGCTTAAAAGAGAGCCACCAACCTACTGAAGGTACAGCAGCACAACCTCCCCGCTACTAAGGCAAACGCCGCCATTACTGCCGCGTATCGCCAGCAGGGCACCCGATCAATGAGCGACAGGTGCCCTGCGCCCTTGAGTTAGGCAGGATTATCAATATCCACAAAACGATGCTCCACACCGAACTCACTGCCTAGCCACTCACCAAGCGCTTGGACCCCATAACGCTCAGTGGCGTGGTGGCCCGCCGCAATATAGTGAATCCCCATTTCACGCGCCAAATGCGTGGTACGCTCAGATATTTCTCCAGACACAAACACCTGCGCCCCTGCTTCGTAGGCAGTGGTGATCATATCCTGCGCTCCGCCCGTACACCATGCGATTCGCTCTATAGACTGCTCAGCAAACGGCGCTTCCACAACAAGAGGAGACCGCTGAAGCGTGGTGCTTATTTGCCCAGCAAGCTCACCAATACTTTGGGGCGCAACCAAACGCCCCGACCAGAGCAACCCTTCCCCCAGCTCCCCATCCAAACAGCCTTCTACTTTCCAACCGAGCCGCTTAGCTAACTGAGCATTGTTGCCTATCTCCGCATGGGCATCTAATGGCAAATGATAGGCAAGAAGGCTTATATCATTGGCGAGCAACGTTTTAATGCGGCGCTGTTTCATTCCTGTAATAGGCACTGGCTCGTTTTTCCAAAAATAACCGTGATGCACCAACACCATGTCAGCCTGCCATGCTACCGCCTCATCTAACAGCGCCTGGCACGCCGTCACTCCTGACATCACTCGCTTGACGGTATCACGCCCTTCAACTTGCAACCCATTAACCGTAAAGTCCTTAAATTGCTCGGCTCGCAGCTGATGGTCACAAGCGGCGACAAGTTGATCGCGATGATTCACACTCACTCCTTAACAGTTTAAACAGCCACCGTGAGGCACAGCGGCATTCAGTGTTACCATAACGCCATTGTAAAACTCGCTCCGCATTATCGCGAACCTCGCGACTATTTAGACTGCCACCCGCTGAGGAATCCTCGCATGCACCGTTCTGTGCTGCCCTATTTATGGCCCATTACCACGGGGCTCTTGCTAGCTGCCGTGCTACTGCTCGCGTTCCCAGAGCAGTTGCCAAACCCGTTTCGACAGACTCCGCCCGCAGCGGTGGAAACACCCCCGGCACTGGTACCCACTACCAGCAACGAGCAGAGCACTAACCGACCTGCGCCCGACATTCGCCAAGCAGAACCTCTTGCCCGCAACCAGGGCCCGGCTAGCTACTCCGATGCAGTTAACCAAGCAGCGCCTGCGGTGGTGAACATCTATTCATCCCGGATTGTAGAGCGCGACCAGCACCCACTGATGTCAGACCCCTTCTTCCGGCAGTTCTTCAGCGGCGACGATGCCACAACCCATCAACGGATGCTCTCCAGCTTGGGATCTGGCGTCATTGTCAGCAAGGATGGCTATGTACTGACTAACCATCATGTGATTAATGGCGCGGATCAAATCCAGGTTGCCCTGCGCGATGGGCGTGAAACGCTGGCCGAAGTGATTGGTACAGACCCAGAAAGCGACTTAGCAGTGCTGCGCATTGATCTTGAAAATCTACCGGTGATTGAGCTTGCCGACTCAGAACAGGTCGCCGTCGGCGATGTGGCACTGGCAATTGGCAACCCCTTCGGCGTTGGCCAAACCGTCACTATGGGCATTATTAGCGCCACAGGGCGCAGCCATTTAGGGCTTAATGCATATGAGGATTTTATTCAGACCGATGCGGCCATTAACCCCGGCAACTCAGGCGGCGCACTCGTTAATCCTGATGGCGCTCTAGTGGGAATTAATACGGCAATTTTCTCACGTTCAGGCGGCTCTCAAGGTATCGGCTTCGCAATTCCCGCCAACCTTGCCCACAGCATACTCAATGAGCTGGTGACTCGCGGTCGCGTAATTCGCGGCTGGCTGGGCATTGAGGCTCAGGCGCTTTCGCGAGAGCTCGCAGCCTCGTTTGGGCTACGCACCCCACAAGGCGTGATCGTAGCAGGCGTGGTAAGCGGCGGACCTGCCGCACAGGCAGGCTTACAACCGGGGGATGTACTGCTCTCTATTGATGGCCAGGTCATTTTAGATGCACGCGCTACTATGAGTGACATTGCATCTATTCCTCCCGGCACGTCACTGCCTCTGACGATTGTCCGCGGCGGCGAGCGCATGGAGATGACGCTGGAGGTAGGCGAGCGCCCGGTGCCGACCAACGCAACATCAGCCGACAGGCAGAGCGGCTCTTAAAGCCGCCCTGCTACACTAAACACACTGCCCGTTAATCGCGAACCCGGTACTCGGCAGAGCGAGCATGGGCAGTGAGGTACTCCCCACGGGCCAACACCGAAGCGACTTTACCCAGCTCAGACGCCCCTTCAGGGGAACAGTGGATAATGGAAGAGCGTTTCTGGAAGTCGTACACCCCGAGCGGTGATGAGAATCGCGCCGTGCCGGATGTCGGCAGCACATGGTTCGGCCCCGCGCAGTAATCCCCCAGCGCTTCCGACGTGTGGCGCCCCATAAAGATAGCGCCCGCATGGCGGATATCGTCTAGCCATGCCTCAGGCTCAGCAACCGACAATTCAAGATGCTCAGGAGCGATACGGTTAATCATCTCAACCGCTTCGGCCTGATCTGTACACAGAATCAGTGCGCCGCGACGGTTCAGGGATGCGCGGGCAATCTTTTCGCGCTCTAGCGTTGGCAGCAACCGCTCGATGGAAGCCGCCACGGCGTCCAAATGCGCGGCATCCCAGCTCACCAAAATCGCCTGGGCATCTTCGTCATGCTCCGCCTGAGAGAAGAGGTCCATGGCGATCCAATCCGGGTCGGTTTGCCCATCCGACACCACCATAATCTCGGAGGGCCCGGCAATCATATCGATGCCGACCTGGCCGAACACGGCCCGCTTGGCAGTGGCCACGTAGATGTTGCCGGGTCCCACAATTTTATCGACCCGAGAAACGCTTTGCGTACCGTAGGCAAGCGCGGCAACGGCCTGGGCGCCACCAATAGTGAAGACGTAGTCCACGCCCGCTAGGTGCGCCGCCGCCAATACCAGATCATTCAACACACCATCAGGGGTAGGTACCACCATGACGATTTCACGCACACCTGCCACGCGGGCAGGAATGGCATTCATCAGTACGGACGACGGATAAGCCGCCTTACCGCCTGGAACATAGATGCCTGCACGATCAAGCGGTGTCACTTTTTGGCCTAACACCGTGCCATCGGCTTCTTCATACTGCCAAGAGGTCGGTTTTTGCCGCTCGTGGTAGCGCTTAATACGCTCGGCAGCCATTGCCAGGGCATCACGCTGCTCGGCAGGCAAACCATCATACGCCTTCTTTAATTGCTCTGGCATTAGGCGCAATTGCGCCATCGATTCGACCGATAGACGGTCAAAGCGGTTGGTTGCCTCAATGACCGCCTGATCACCGCGTTGCTTAACGTCTGCCAAGATTTCCTCAACACGAGCCTGGACCGCTTTATCAGACACGCCCTCCCAATCCAGCAGCGCATTGAGGCGCTGATGGAAAGCCGCTTCACTGGTCGAGAGGCGGGCAATAGTGGCTGTGGTTGTATCGCTCATGATGAACCTCGTGTCATTCGATAGGCTGCGTCTGACGCTTTTTTACGGCACTTTCCAGGCGCGCTAGCAGCGGCTTAATACGGTCGTGCTTCATGGTCATGGCCGCTTTGTTGACCACCAAACGCGTGCTGATATGGGCAATGAGCTCACGGGGTTCCATACCGTTAGCGCGAAGCGTATTGCCAGTGTCGACGATATCGACGATCTCATCGGCCAAGTTCATGAGCGGAGCCAGCTCCATCGCCCCGTAGAGCTTGATGACCTCTGCCTGGATCCCCTGCTCGGCGTAGTAGCGACGCGCTACGTTGACGAACTTGGTCGCCACGCGGCGGCGTGCTTTGGCAGGGGGCTGCCCGGTAACACCCGCAGTCATCAGCTTGCAGCGAGCAATCTCTAGATCTAGCGGCTCATAAAGGCCTTCCGCGCCATGCTCAAGCAGCACGTCTTTACCTGCAATGCCCACATCGGCGGCACCTAATTGTACGTAGGTGGGCACATCGGTGGCGCGGATGATCACCAGCTTGACGTCCGGCAAGTTAGTATCAAAAAGCAGCTTGCGGCTTTTACTTAAGTCTTCAGCGGGCGTAATGCCCGCATCTGCCAGCAGAGGCAGCGTTTCATCCAAAATACGCCCTTTTGAAAGGGCTAAAATCAGTTGCTTACTCATGGTCTAAGGCCAGTGTTGTCCGCGTGGCTTAGCCGGGGATACGGCGAATTTTCGCCCCCAGCAGCTGTAATTTTTCCTCGATACACTCGTAGCCACGATCAATATGGTAGATGCGATCGACCAGGGTCTCTCCTTCGGCCATCATGGCCGCAATAACCAGAGATGCCGAAGCACGAAGGTCCGTTGCCATCACCGGGGCTCCAGAAAGCTTATCAACGCCCTTAATTAACGCGGCGTTACCCTCCAGTACGATATTCGCGCCCATCCGGTTAAGCTCTTGAACGTGCATAAAGCGGTTTTCGAAGATTGTCTCTACTACCCGTGAATGCCCGTCTGCAACGGCATTCATAGCGACGAACTGAGCCTGCATATCGGTGGGGAATGCGGGATAAGGCGCCGTTCGGATATTAACCGCCTTCGGGCGCTTGCCATGCATATCCAGCGAAATCCAATCTTCACCGCTGTCGACCTCCGCACCCGCCTCTTCCAACTTAGCGAGTACCGCTTCAAGAATATCGGCCCGGGTACGCTTCACTTTTACCCGCCCGCCGGTCATTGCCGCCGCGACCAGGAAGGTGCCCGTCTCGATACGGTCGGGCATGACATCGTGCTCGCAGCCGTGCAGCGAGGCAACGCCATCAATGATGATGGTGTCCGTGCCGTGACCATGAATCTTCGCGCCCATTTTGATCAAGCACTCGGCCAGATCCACCACCTCAGGCTCACGAGCGGCGTTTTCAAGAACCGTTCTGCCGTCGGCGAGCGTAGCCGCCATGAGCAGATTTTCTGTGCCTGTCACCGTCACGGTATCAAAATAGATCGTTGCACCTTTTAAACGACCGTCGACACGGGCACGAATATAGCCCGCTTCAACGTGGATCTCCGCCCCCATGGCTTCCAGACCACGCAGGTGCAAATCCACCGGGCGTGAGCCAATGGCGCAACCACCAGGCAGTGAGACATCCGCCTTACCAAAGTGCGCCAGCAGCGGCCCCAGCACCAGAATAGAGGCGCGCATCTTTTTCACCAGCTCGTAAGGCGCATGGCATTGAGTGACCTGAGAGCCATCCAGTTGAATGCTCAGTTTTTCGCCCATCACAGGCTCAACGCCCATTCGTCCCAACAGCTCAAGCGTGGTGGTAATATCCTGCAAATGCGGCAGGTTACCGATAACCACTGGGCCATCTGCCAATAGGCTCGCGCATAGAATAGGCAGCGCGGCATTTTTCGCACCGCTTGCCCATACTTCGCCATCCACCGAGCCATTGCCCGCAATAATGAGTTTATCCATGGAGCGGCCGTTACTGAGCGTTTTCCGCCGCAGTTTGCCACTGCGTCGGAGTAAACGTTTTAATGCTGATAGCGTGCAGTGCACCCGAAGCGATTTCCTCGCTAAGCGCTGCGTATACAAGCTGTTGACGCTTCACTGGAGAAAGACCTTCAAAGGCTTCACCAACTGCAATCACCTGAAAATTGCAGCCTTCACCCTGGATGTGAAACTCACACCCATCGATGCGGGATTCAAGCAGTGCTTTTACCTCGTTGGGTTGCATGAGACAGGAAACTCCTTTGGGGTCGTTGAAATAGTAACCAATAGGCGAACATGATAAAGAAAAGCGACACGCTTGGCGATGCCGTGCAAGCCACCAATAAATAGAGCAGCCCGTGGACTGCTCTAAAGATCGCTCAGTTCAAGCCGAAACGGATGAGGAAGTAAGCGCATCCAACTCCGCCAAAGAGGCCAGCCGCTTGAGCGGGGCCGACAAGACAATCGAACGAACCGTGATCTGCAGCGCTTGGCAAGCACGCAGCCATTCAAATAAGACACTAATAGCAACGCTGCTGGCCTTACTGACTTGCTCAAAGTCAAAGCAGACCTCTAAACACTTGGCACTGCGTAACCATTTCACACCTGCAGCGGCCACCTCAGTCGCTACATTCATTGTCAGGTCGCCAGCAACCATGAGCGCATCACCCTGAATCGTTAGGGACACCTCTGAACGAGACAACAGCGATGTCACGCGTCGCCTCCCTGCTCTAGCTCGTCCACACCTATTTCTGGCGCCCAACCACGGATGACCGCATCATAATCGCGGTTATTGTCACGCATGGCTTGGTCGAACTGATTACGGAAGGTCAAGCCCAGGTTAATGCCGTTGACAATTACGTTCACGACACGCCATTGGCCGTCAGAAAGACGCAGGCTATAGCTCACCGGGTAGACTTGACCATTGCTCGCCACGACTTCCATATCGACGCTGGCTTGATCTTCGTGACGCTGGGCACGCTGTTGGCCCAACACACGCAGCTCGTCGTAGTCGAAGGTCACCAGACCACGCGTGTAGGTATCGATCAGCGTCTGGCGGAAGACATCCGCAAAACGGCTGCGCTGCTCTGGCGTGGCATTACGGAAATAGCTGCCCATCACACTGGCACCGATATAGCGAAAATCTGCTACTTCGTTGAGGCTTTCATTCACCAGCGCCTTCAACTCATCTAGATTATTGGCGTAGTAGTCCTCTTTGCCATTAATTTGGCTCATAAAGGATTCGATATTGTCTCGAATCATCTCTTCTGGAGACTGTGTTTGTGCTTGGGCCAGCAGCGGTGCCAGCAACAGCATGGCAGCCAACGCGAGCCGCTGAACGAAAACAGGAAAAACCTTATGCATCATATCAACCTCTCAAATGAAGATAGCTAAAGGCAGCTAGTTGCTGACCATATTGGATACAAATTGCTGAATAAGTTCTTCAAGCACCAGAGCGGACTGCGTATCACGAATCACGTCACCCTCCTCAAGCACATCTGGTGCCCCACCAACACTTAGCCCAATGTACTGCTCGCCCAATAGGCCAGCCGTTAATATGGCTGCGGTGGTATCCTGGGAAAGCTGGCCTTCAAGCTCACTATCCAAGCTTAAAGTGACACGAGCGTCGTACCACTCCGTATCCAGCTCGATTGACTCCACCCGGCCCACGGTAACCCCTGCCATAGTGACGCGGGCACGCGGCTTCAACCCACCGATATTGGCGAAGTTGGCCTCCAAGCGGAACGTATCTGAAGGTGCTGAGAGCGTTAAACCGCTGACTCTCAGGCCGAGGAATACCAGCCCTATGATGCCAGCCAACATAAACAGGCCAACGCCAAACTCCATGGTTTTGCTGCGCTTCATGACATTACTCCACCCTTAAAGGCCGCCGAACATAACGGCGGTTAAAACGAAATCCAGCCCTAGCACCGCTAACGAGGAGTAGACCACCGTACGGGTGGTAGCTCGAGAAATCCCCTCAGAGGTTGGTACTAGGTCATAACCCTGAAACACAGCAATCCAGGTCACCACCAGCGCGAACACCACGCTCTTGATCATGCCATTGCCGATATCATCGATGAACGACACGCTGGCCTGCATATTGCTCCAATAAGAGCCTTCAAATACGCCCAGCCACTCTACGCCCACCAAGTAGCCGCCCCAGATGCCTACCACGCTAAAGCCCACAGTAAGAATAGGCAGCGCCACAAAGCCTGCCCACAGCCTTGGAGCTACCACGCGTCGCAGTGGGTCTACCCCAATCATTTCCATACTGGTGAGCTGCTCGGTGGCCTTCATCAGGCCAATTTCAGCCGTTAATGCAGACCCTGCCCGCCCGGCAAACAGCAGTGCTGCCACTACAGGAGCCAGCTCACGTAGTAGCGAAAGCGCCACCATTTGGCCCAGCGCCTGCTCGGCGCCGAAATCCACCAAAATGGTATATCCCTGAAGCGCCAGCACCATGCCAATAAACAGCCCTGACACCAGCACAATGGCCAACGACAGCACACCAACAAAGTGCATTTGACGCAACCAAAGCGACCACCCTTCTCGAGAAGGCACGCCCACTGCCGATTGGGCGAGAAACACCGTGGCGCGCCCCAGGGCCTCGACCACATCACACCCTTTCCGACCCAGACGGGTAACCCGCGCCGTGTAGTGAGAAAATTTAGACTGCATCTACCCTGCCTTAAGTGCTAAATCGTGACCGAGAATATCCCGGTAGAGCGTCTCTGCGGGATAGTGAAACGGCACCGGACCATCTGGCTCGCCGTGCATAAATTGGCTCACACGAGGGTCTTGATTCACCTCTAGCGAGCTCGGAGTGCCGTGCGCCGCCACCTGCCCATCCGCAATCAGGTAGAGGTAGTCGGCAATACTCAACGTTTCCTTGATATCATGGGAGACCACTACCGAGGTCAGCGACAGCGCCTGATTGAGCCGCTTAATCAATTGCACCAGCACACCCATAGAGATAGGGTCCTGGCCTACAAATGGCTCATCATAAAGGATTAACTCAGGGTCAAGTGCGACTGCCCGCGCTAATGCCACCCGCCGCGCCATACCCCCTGATAGCTCAGCGGGAGTTAAATGCCTTGCCCCCCGCAACCCTACTGCCTGCAACTTTAGCAACACTAAGTCGCGAATCATGGTGTCGGGCAAGTCAGTATGCACCCGCAGCGGGAAGGCCACATTCTCGAAAACATCTAAGTCCGAAAACAGCGCGCCGCTCTGAAACAGCATTCCCATGCGCTTACGTAGCGTAAACAACGCCTTGCGTGACAGGCGGTGAACATCCTGCCCATCAATTAAAATCCGCCCACGGTCTGGCGTTAATTGGCCACCAATGAGCTTCAATAGCGTTGTTTTACCCGTGCCGCTTGGCCCCATAATAGCGGTGACTTTGCCACGCGGAATGGTCATATTAACGCCACGGAAGATATCGTTATCTCCACGGGAAAAGTAAACATCTTCAACCTGTATGAAGGGAACATCCGTCATAAGCTGATTGACCTTCATCGTGTTGCCAGAACGCGTCAGTATAAACCGACTGGGCGCGGGGCAGTTTAGAAAACAGTGTTTTCGAAATATTATCGAACATCGTATCCTAACGCTACTCTTAGTAACAGTCGCGCAAATCATTGCCGTACAAACCATTCGTCAATAGAACTCACTAATACCGCGGGTACTTGCTGCATGCTTTAGCTAAACACTGCTTCAAGATGTTATTCTTACTAGTCACCTATTCACATCGATGAAACGAGACACGCCATGCGTCAGCCACTATCCACACCCAGCCAACTGCGTGAAAGTGCACTGCGCACCTTGCAAATCGAGCAAGCGGCTATTGGCGGCTTGCAAGCCAAGCTAGATGAAAGCTTTGACCACGCCTGTCAGCTTATGCTTGCCTGTCAGGGACGCGTGGTAGTCACCGGCATGGGAAAGTCAGGTCATATCGCCGGCAAAATCGCAGCCACCCTAGCCAGCACAGGCACTCCAGCCTTTTTTGTTCACCCAGGTGAAGCCAGCCATGGCGACTTGGGCATGATTACCCGCGCCGATGTGGTTTTGGCACTCTCTAACTCCGGTGAAACCGCTGAAGTAACGGCCCTACTTCCGCTACTCAAGCGTCTTGGCACACCGCTGGTCAGTATGACTGGCCGCCCAGGCTCCACTCTTGCACAGCACTCAGACGCCCACCTGGATAGCGGTGTAGAACGAGAAGCCTGCCCGCTTGACCTAGCACCCACCAGCTCCACCACCGCCGCCCTTGCCCTAGGCGACGCCCTTGCTGTTGCCCTATTGGAAGCACGGGGCTTTACCGCTGAAGACTTTGCCCTCTCTCACCCTGGCGGCAGCCTCGGTAAGCGCTTACTACTGCGTGTTAGCGACTTAATGCACGATGGCTCACGGCTCCCTCAAGTAGCGCTGGGCAGCCCGCTGCGCGATGCACTACTTGAGATAACACGCCAAGGGCTGGGCTTTACCTGCGTGGTGGATAGCGAAGGCCGTCTTGCCGGGGTCTATACCGACGGCGACTTGCGTCGCACGCTAGACCAACACCACGACCTGCGCGATGTTCAGGTAGATGACGTAATGACGCGCCCCGGCAAGCGCATTGGTCCAGACATACTAGCTGCCGAAGCGGTGCGCATTATGGAAGATAACCGTATCACTGCACTGGCTGTTGTTGATGAACAGCAGCGCCCCATCGGCGCGCTGCATATGCATGACCTGCTTGCCAGCGGCGTTATTTAACGACTTTATACTGCTTTTTTGGCAATGGATGATGGAGGCTTTATGGCCCTACCTGATGCACTACTCGACCGACTTCGCCGCGTAAAACTGCTTGCGATTGATGTAGACGGTGTACTTACTGACGGCCGTCTCTATTTTCAGGCTGACGGTATCGAAATCAAAGCGTTTCACACCCAGGACGGTCATGGCCTGAAGTTACTCAAGCGTGTCGGCATCCATGTGGCGCTGATTACCGGCCGTGATTCACCTATGGTGAGCCAGCGCGCTGCTGCCTTAGGAATCACTCACGTATACCAGGGCTGTGAAGACAAACTCACTACCCTGAGAGCGCTTTGTCAGCGGCTTGATATCACCTTAGAACAGGTCGCCTACTGTGGAGATGACCTACCTGATCTTGCTCCGATCAAGCGCTCCGGTGTCGGTATTACGGTCCCCAATGCTCCGGACTACATGCACCCCCATGCCGACTGGATCACTGAACGCCTTGGCGGACACGGGGCTGTGCGTGAAATTTGCGATACGCTCCTAACGTCCCAAGGGCACTGGGATGCCGTACTCGATACGTATCTGCACGGACAGCCATAATGCGCTTTAGGGTAAGAAAACGGGTCTGGATCACGGCAATGGTCATCGCCCTAGGCGGCGTGCTGGTTTGGCTAGACCCTCGCGGCCCCCAGGAGACTGAGATTGACTCTGAAGCTCGTGCCCAGGAACCTGGGCACGTATTAGAGAATGCCGAAATTACCCTATTTGGCGAAACAGGCACTATTCAGCAATCTCTGGTAACCCCACGGCTGGTGCATACTCCGCAAACGGCAATGACTGACGTGTTGTCACCCCGTGCCACGCTGTTTGATAGCGAACAACGTGAGTGGCTCGCCACGGCGAACACTGGCACCCTCAATACTGAAACCCAAGCATTAACATTGGCAGGCTCCGCGCGGCTACTAGCGCCTGAAGAGGGGTGGCAGCTTGATAGCGAACTATTAAACTACGACGGGACCACCCGGCATGCCTGGAGCGACACCCACGTAGTGTTGCAGCAGCCCCCTCAGCGTATGGAAGCCTCCCGAATGGATGTATGGCTGGATGACAGCCAAGTCCGTTTAACCAACAACGTGCGCGGCGTTCATCCGCCGGCCACCCGTTCCCCTTAGGAGTCGCGATGAATGCTCTAATCCGCACTGCACTTCTTGCCCTAGCCGTGCCGCTTGTCACAATTGCACTGCCTGTAGCGGCACAAAACCAAGCGCCTATTCATGTGGAGGCCGACCGGTTAGACCTTGACCAACGAGCAGGGACAGCCGTGTACACCGGTAACGTTGACATTCGCCAAGGCAATATGCAGCTACGCGGAGAGCGTGTCGAAATTCAGCGTAACAATGCTGGCGAGTTGTCTCGCGCCATCGCTACGGGCGAGCGTGCTTACTTGCGTAACCAAATTGAAGACCAAGAAACCCCTATAGAAGGCTGGGCGCGTCGGATTATTTATCACGTTTCCGAACGCCGGGTTGAGCTGATTGACCAAGCTGAGCTGACCCAGCAAGGAGATCACTTCCAAGGTGGACGTTTAGAGTACTTTATCGATCAAGAAGTAGTACAAGCACGCTCTGACGTTAGCGGCAGTGAAAATCAGCGTATTCGTATGACCCTTCAGCCCGAACAATAGGAAGTGGCCACGTGGCAGCATCAACATCCCCAGCCCCCACACCAGTAAAAACGCTCTACGCCCATCATTTAGCGAAGAGCTATAAGCGCCGCCGTGTGGTTAAAGATATTAATCTGGAAATCACTCAAGGTAGCGTGGTTGGGCTACTTGGCCCTAATGGTGCAGGTAAAACCACCTCGTTTTATATGATTGTGGGGTTGGTCAAATTGGATGCGGGCAAAGTAGGCATTGACGACCTTGACCTCACTCATGCTCCTATGCATGAACGCGCCATGGCAGGGATTGGTTATCTACCCCAGGAAGCTTCCATCTTCCGCAAGCTCTCCGTGGCTGACAACATTATGGCCATTTTAGAGACACGCAAAGAGCTTGATCGAAGCGCCCGGGAAGCACAACTTGAGTTACTACTTGAAGATTTTCACATCACTCATATACGCGACAACTTAGGCATGAGTCTTTCTGGGGGCGAACGCCGCCGTGTTGAAATCGCCCGCTCATTGGCCACCGAACCGGCCTTTATCCTGCTGGATGAACCTTTTGCCGGGGTTGACCCGATTTCCGTTGGGGAAATTAAAGCTATCATTCGAGCGTTAAAGAAACGCCACATTGGCGTATTGATCACCGACCATAACGTTCGTGAAACGCTGGATATTTGTGATATTGCCTACATTGTTGGCGACGGTCACATCATTGCCAGTGGAAACGCCCAGGAAATCCTCAACAACCAGAAGGTTCGAGATGTCTATTTAGGCGCTGATTTCCGCCTTTAAACAGTGACCTGCAGAAGCATTTCTTTTAGTGGCATGCTTATTGCACTTGCACCAAGCCATAACTCGCTCTAGGGTGGAGCTTTCTGATTAACGAGTGGTTCTCAGATGGTCATGAAAGCTTCTCTCCAATTGCGTATCGGCACACAGCTGACCATGACACCTCAGCTGCAGCAGGCTATCGCCCTGCTTCAGCTATCGACGCTGGACCTTCGTCAAGAAATTCAGCAAGCGCTAGATGCCAATCCCATGCTTGAGCAAGAAGATGAGTTTGGCGAGCAGGCTGTCAGTGAGCCTCAAGAGGCTGAGTGGTCCGAGAGCATCCCCAACGAACTCTCCGTCGACAGTGACTGGTCAGATACCTATCAAGACATAGGCAGCCTGGGTGGCAGCAGTGAAGGCCCCGACTTCGAGCGCCAAGCCGCTGGACAAAGCCTACATGGCCACCTGCTATGGCAACTGGCCATGACAGACTTTAGCCCGCGAGAATACGCCATCGCGGAAAGCCTGATTGATGCGCTGGATGCCAACGGCTATCTCACCCAGCCGCTTAATGACATTCGGGAAGGATTAAAAGCCCAAGGCCATGACAGCTTAAGCCAGCGGGAAGTGGAAAATACCCTGCTGCGCTTGCAGCAATTTGAGCCCACCGGCGTCTTTGCCCGAGACCTGCGTGAATGCCTGATGCTGCAACTCGCCTCACTACCTGAGGACACCCCTCTGCTAATGCCCGCCAAACGGCTGGTTCGCCAGTTTTTGGAAGCATTAGGCAAAGACGATATGCGGCTTCTCAAGCGCCGTTTAAGCCTTGATGACGAGCAGCTTGACGATGTCATCCGTTTAATTCGCAGCCTTGACCCACGCCCTGGGAGCACCTATGGCGTTACCGACGACAGCTACATCACCCCCGACCTAGTCGTTCGGCACGACAATGAAGGTTGGCATTTAGAGCTCAATCCAGAAGCACTACCACGCTTGCGTATACAGCCCGACTACGCCAGCTTGATCAAACGCGCAGACAAAAGCCAAGACAACCAGTTCCTCAAAGAGCACCTCCAAGAAGCCCGCTGGCTGATCAAAAGCTTATCGAGTCGCAATGACACGCTGCTACGAGTTGGGCGTGAAATTATTGCACGCCAAATTGGCTTTCTGGAGCATGGCGAAGAAGCAATGAAACCGCTGATTTTAGCGGATATTGCTGAAGCGGTAGAGATGCACGAATCCACCATATCTCGTGTGACCACGCAGAAATTTATTCACACGCCACGGGGCGTTTTCGAGCTTAAGTACTTCTTCTCAAGCCAGGTAAGCGGCCAAGACGGCGGCGACAGCCACTCCAGCACAGCCATTCGCGCCCGCATCAAAAAGCTGATTCAGGATGAGCCCTCAGGAAAACCGCTCTCCGATAGCCGCTTGGTGACTCTGCTTGAAGAGGGGGGCATTAGCGTTGCACGGCGTACTGTCGCAAAATATCGGGAGTCAATGGGCATTCCCTCGTCAAGTGAGCGCCGCCGTTTACGCTAGTTAAGCGGTACGTATGAACAAACTCAACGCAAGGGCTTTGCAATAGCGTAAAAAGGGTTACAATCGAAGTACAGTCCGATGGATAAGGAGCACGTCAATGCAAGTAAACATCACTGGTCATCACGTTGAACTGACTGACGCCTTGCGCGACTACGTTAACGAAAAGCTAGAGCGCGTTGAACGCCACTACGACAACATTACCACGGTGCAAGTGACCTTATCTGTTGAGAAGGAGCGCCAGCAAGCAGCCTGCACACTGCACGCTGCCGGTGCAGACCTTCACGCCGAAGCGCTTGATAACGACATGTATGCCGCTATTGATGCGCTAGCAGACAAAATCGATCGTCAACTCGTTAAACATAAGGAAAAAGCACAAGCTCGCGCCCAGGGCGCTGGTGTGCGTTAACTCAATGACGTTGGAAACCATCCTCCCCCCGGAGCGCGTGCTTTATGACGTTCCCGGGGGCAGCAAAAAACGGGTGCTGGAGTTTTTCAGCACCTTTATCGCCCAAAATACACCCAGCCTAGATAGCCAAGAGGTGTTTAGCCGACTCATTGGCCGCGAGCGACTAGGCAGTACGGGGATAGGCAACGGGGTTGCCATCCCCCACGCTCGCAGTCCTCACTGTAGCGCACCCATTGCTGGCTTTTTAAAGCTTGCTGAGCCAGTAGACTTCGACGCCATTGATGGCGACCCGGTGGATCTTGTGTTTGTGCTGCTGGTACCAGAAGAGGCAGATGACACCCACCTAGCACTGCTTGGCCAAGTGGCTACTATTATGAACGACGCCCATACGCGTCAGCAGTTACGTAAAGCCGATAGTCAGCGCGAACTCTTAGCACTTATTACCGCCAAGATTCGCGAACAAGCCGCCTAGGCTTTATGGGCGGTGGCCACTGCACGCAGCGATAATTTCCTCCCATGCAAGCCAAGAGAGACGCTATGCAACTGGTGATCATTAGCGGCCGTTCAGGGTCCGGTAAATCTATCGCCTTACAAGCGCTAGAGGATCTTGGCTACTACGCTATCGACAATTTACCCGCCATGCTGCTGGGCTCATTAGTTGATGAACTACGTGAGCAAGGCGAGCGCACTCACTTAGCAGTGAGCATTGACGCGCGCAACCTTCCTACGGCGCTTGAACGCCTCCCAGCTTTACTGGAAGAACTACGCCAGCGAGAAATTCGTTTTCAGGTCATCTATCTGACCACGGATGCGCGCATTCTTTTGGAGCGTTACTCAGCCACCCGCCGTCGCCACCCGCTTACCCGGGATAGCGAAATGACGTTGGAAGAGGCCATCAATAAAGAAGAAGAGACGCTGCTTGAAATTCGCGATCTCGCTGACTTGTTGATCGATACGTCGCGCTTATCCGTGCATGACCTGAGACGCCGCATTACTGATCAAGTCGCCCACCAGCGAAAAGATCAGCTAACACTGACGTTTGAGTCGTTTGGCTACAAACGCGGCGTACCCATGGATGCCGACTTAGTCTTCGATGTTCGCTGCCTGCCCAACCCTTATTGGGACCCTACCCTGCGCCAATTTACAGGGCGTGATGCTAATATAGTGGCGTTTTTAAGTAGCTACCCAATGGTCGAGGCAATGACCAATGATATTCAGGCTTGGTTGGAAAAGTGGCTTCCGGCTTACCAAAATAGCCAGCGAAGTTATATAACCGTGGCTATTGGCTGCACCGGCGGGCAACACCGCTCTGTTTATATGGTCGAACAGCTTGCTAAAAAGCTGGTTAAACAGACCGGAGAAGTACAGTTGAGACACCGTGAGCTGGGGTTACAATACACGCTGAGCGAAGAGCCTGCGGTGCCATGCGTTACCACACCCGCCGCTGCCAGCACGCCCTGAGCTTCAGAACCTAATTTTTAAGGCCTAAGCTTCTCAAGACCTAAGTTTCAAGACCCACTCGGCAAAAAGGAACCAGAGTGCCCAAAAGAACCTTAACACTTACCAACCAGCGTGGTCTTCATGCCCGCGCGGCCACCAAACTGGTGAAATGTGGCCAGCAGTTTTCCGCGAATATCGTGGTTTATAAGCAGCAGCAGAAAGCCGATGCCGCCAATATTATGTCGCTGCTAATGCTGGCCGCCCCCTGCGGCACCGAGCTCACTGTCGCCGCTGAAGGAAACGACGCCGAACAGGCGCTAGATGCCATTGAAGCTCTGTTCGACGCACGGTTTGACGAAGACCAGTAGCTAGTTTACCAAGTCAGCACTTGTCGACTAGCTTCCTGCCACTGTCATCGCATCAATCAGCCAGCTACCCGTGTGAATACTGCCACGGGTATCCGTATCACTTCCCACACCGCTTAGCCCCGCGAACATCTTGTTGAGGTTACTAGCAATAGTGAACTCCTCAATGGGGTACTGTACTTCGCCATTCTCAATCCAGAAACCCGCTGCTCCCCGGGAATAGTCGCCAGTGACGCCGTTAACGCCCTGCCCCATGAGCTCGGTCACCCAAATACCACGCCCCATCTGTGTTAACAGCTCTTCCCGCGGCGTTAACGGCGCTAACAAGCGCATGTTGCGCGCGCCGCCTGCATTGCCCGTGGACTGCATCCCTAAACGACGCGCACTGTAGGCAGAGAGCATGTAACTCGCCACCCTCCCCTGATCAATAAACCGGTTGCTACGGGTTTGTACACCCTCCGCATCAAACGGTGAACTAGCCGTTGCTCCCACTTCCATCGGGCGCTCTTCTAACCCAAACCAATCGGGGAATAGCGGGCTACCCAAGCGATCACATAAAAACGAGGCTTCTCGATAAAGCGCGCCGCCCGCCAGAGCACCCATAAGGTGGCCGATAAGGCCGCTAGCAAGGGAGGGATCGAACAGCACAGGAAACGTTCCCGTCGGGGGGCGTCGTGCTCCTAGACGCCGCAACGTTCGCGCTGCTGCCTCACGCCCCACCTCCTCTGGGTGGCGAAGCTGCTGCGGGTTACGCGCCGACGTATAGTCATAATCCCGCTGCATGCCTTGCTCATCTTGGGCAATCAGCATGCAGGAGAGTGAGTGACTGCTACCCT
This sequence comes from Vreelandella sp. L-25, assembly GCF_056857535.1. Lineage (NCBI taxonomy): Bacteria > Pseudomonadati > Pseudomonadota > Gammaproteobacteria > Oceanospirillales > Halomonadaceae > Vreelandella > Vreelandella sp. L-25. Next base: position 21,619 of record NZ_JBSXNH010000064.1, on the reverse strand, counting down.
TTTGAGTCCCCAAAAAGCCGTGGCTATTGGCGTATACTCGCACGCCCTCACCGCTTGAGAGCGAGGCACCTTCTGACTGGTGAATACCTGCCACCTCGCGGCCAGCCTGTTCGCAGCGCAGGGCAAGGTCAATCGCTTCATCGGTTGAGAGCGCCCACGGATAGTGCACCTTCAAGTCTGGCAAATAGGTCGCCATCAGCTCTGCTTCAGCGAGGCCTGCAGCGGGATCCTCCCCGGTATAACGTGCAATAGCCAGCGCCTTTTCAACCGTGGCACGAATGGAGGCACTACTTGCATCCGTTGAGGAAGCGCTACCTTTACGTTTTCCCACATAGAGCGTGACCGCAATACCCTGATCACGAGATAGCTCAACGGTCTCCACTTCACCAAGTCGCACACTAACGCCCAACCCTTGGTCAACGCTCGCGCCGACTTCGGCGGCATCCGCCCCTAGCTGTTTTGCCAGGGCAAGCGCCTCTGTGGCGCGCTCCGTCAACTGCGCCTGCTGCGCCGTTGCATCAAATGCCTGTGCCATATGGCCTCCTTTTCACCTGAATCGCATTGGCGAATCAATGTTGTGGTCGCAGCCTGATATAATGCTGCAAACGAATCTAATCTGTGAGTTCTTATATGCCGAAGCAACGCCCCGAGCCTATCGATATCGATGAACAAGAAGAGCGCCCGAGTAAATCTCAGCTAAAGCGTGAAATGCATGCTCTGCAAGCGCTTGGCGAAACATTAATTGCCATGAAGCCTGCCGAGCGGGCGCGCTTTCCTTTATCAGACGATATGCTGAGAGCGATTGAAGAGACTTCTCGCATTCGCTCTCATGAAGGCCGCCGTCGCCATATGCAATACGTTGGCAAACTTATCCGCAAAGAGGATCTAACGGCCATTCAGGGCGTTTTCGATGCCATCGAACAAGAGAAAGAGCAGCGCGATCATGCGTTTCATCGCCTGGAAAAATGGCGTGACCGGCTAGTGGATGAGGGCGACGACGCCGTTGACCTGTTTATGGCAGACTACCCTAACGCCGATCGTCAGGCGCTGCGCCAGCTAGTGCGCAACGCCCGCAAAGAGCGCGAACAGGGCAAGCCCCCCACCAGCTCACGCAAGCTTTTCAAACACCTGCGCGATACGCTAGCGCTGTAAACCAGAGTCTCAAGAAGACTGCGTGCCGCCCACGGTCAGCTCATCCAGTTTCAGGGTGGGTTGGCCAACCCCCACCGGCACACCCTGGCCCTCTTTACCGCAAACGCCAATCCCGGTATCCATCGCCATGTCGTGGCCAATCATCGATACCCGGCCCATGGCCTCAGGCCCGTTACCAATCAGCGTTGCACCTTTCACCGGCGCGGTAATTTTACCGTCTTCAATCATGTAGGCTTCGCTCGCCGAAAACACGAATTTTCCCGAGGTAATATCCACCTGCCCTCCGCCAAAACTCACGGCGTAGATTCCCCGCTTAACGCTTTTAATGATATCGGCAGGGTCATCTTGACCAGCCAACATCACCGTATTGGTCATACGAGGCATCGGCAGATGAGCGAACGACTCGCGGCGGGCGTTGCCGGTAGGCGCCATCTTCATCAATCGCGCGTTTAACTTATCCTGCATATAGCCAGTTAAAATGCCATCTTCAATCAGCGGCGTATATTGGCCGGGTGTGCCTTCGTCATCCACGCTCAACGCGCCGCGACTATCAGCAACAGTGGCATCGTCAACCACTGTGACTCCCTTGGCGGCAACCCGCTGCCCCATTCGCCCTGCAAAGGCAGAACTGCCTTTACGGTTAAAGTCACCTTCCAAGCCATGGCCTACCGCTTCGTGCAGCAGAATGCCCGGCCAACCGGCACCTAACACCACTGGCATCTGCCCCGCTGGCGCATCAATGGCTTCAAGATTGACCAGCGCTTGGCGCACCGCCTCTTTGGCATAGCGTTCGGCAACGCCCTCATCCCGCAGACGCGACATGGAGTAACGACCACCGCCGCCAGCGCTGCCGCGCTCACGGCGGCCATCTTTCGCCGCAATAACACTGACGTTAAAACGCACCAGTGGGCGAATATCCGCCGCTAGGGTGCCGTCACTGGCGCGTACTAAAACCACCTCATAGGTGCCCGACAGCGACGCACTGACCTGGCTAATGCTCGGGTCGGCCGCTCTGGCCACGCGGTCTGCCTCTTTCAGCATGGCCACTTTGTCTTCTGCCGAAAGGCCCGCCAGTGGGTCGATACCTGCATAGTACGACGCCGCGCTGACTGGCATTACTTTCTGCCCTGGCAACTGCTTGCCGCTGCGGACAATGCCAGAGGCGGTACGGCCTGTATCCATTAGTGCATCAGCGGTAATTTGGTTGGAGTACGCAAACCCGGTTTTCTCACCTGCCAACGAGCGCACGCCAACGCCGCCATCAATGTTATAGCTGGCCTCTTTAACTTCGCCATCTTCCAGCACCCAACCCTCTTGCCAGGTGCGCTGAAAATAGAGGTCGGCGTAATCAATCCCCGCTCCCATGGCGTAGCCAAGGCCAGCATCCAGAGCGTTCAAATCGAGGCCACCTGGCGTTAGCAAAATGGAAACAGCGGACTCTATATCGCTTTTATGTGCGGTCATTGGGGGCCTTCTAAAGTCACTTGCGGCGAGGTCCAAGGGCCTCGCACGCGATAATAAATAGTGGTTGCTTGATCCAGCGCATCGCCAAAAATTTGGTCGGCAAGAAACAGTGCACCGCCCACAATGGGCGCTCCGACAGCAATGGCGGCGATGGGTAAACTTTGGCTAACCGGCAGTGTGACGCCTAGGCGCTGGTCAAGTTCACGCTGTAAGAGGTTAACACTTCCTGTTAGCGTCAGCGTGGTGGCGGGTGCATCAATTTGCAGGGGGCCACGAAGCAACAGCTGCCCTTCAGCTACATCGGCAGTGCCATGCACACGGTCAAAGGCCGTTCCCTGACCGGTTAGGTCAGAAAAATCGAACCGTAGACGGCGCAGAATGTTATCAAAGTTGAGCAACCCCACTAAGCGGGCAGGCGTCGATTCAAGCGTCACAAAACGGCCGTCGCGTATATCAGCACTCATTTCACCACCAGCCCGGCTTAAATCAAGCTGCCAGGGGGCTCCCGACCAAGTAAGCTCAGCAGCAAGGTCGGTGGTGCGGCTACGCATGGCTACCGGTTGGTTAAGCTGCTCCAGCGCCGTCCCCACATCGCCACCCTGTATGGAGATATCCGCTCGTGTACGGCTATTCACCGCATTGCCTTCCCAAACCAACTCGCCGCGTGCAGAAAGCTGTCCGAGGGTTAAACCAACTGGTGAGAGCGAAAAACGACGATCATCGGTTTGCCAGTAGGCGGTTAATGGGCCAAAGCGAGTGCCACCAACGCTAATATCCGCTAGCCGTAGCCTGCCGTTGGGCAGTTCAGCTAGCCAGTCGGGAATAGCAACGGGGGCTACATGCTGTGTTTCAATTGCATCAACCCAAGAGTCGGGGGCTGCGACAGTGGCATCATGCTCTTTGGCGGGCAGGTCCAGTAAACGATCTAGGACTAGCATGCTAATTGCAACATCAAGCGGCCGCTCGCTGGCGGGTTGGTAATCTAGGCGCCCAGACAACATATCGCCGCTAAGCTGAAGTGCTGCGCGCTGGCCGGTGAGTGTCCCTGAGGCGTTAAAAGCGCCAAAGCACTTGTCACGAAAGCGTAAACAGCCAGCACGTAGCAGTACTTCAAGCGGCGTGCTCTCGCCACTAGAAGCAGATGCCAAGGCGCCTCCCGACAATATCGGCGACAGAACAGCGTGCCATGCCATGGGGTCTAACGTATCGAGCCCTGCTTCAAGGCGCCAGCCAGGCTGGCTGGGCCAATTCGGTCGCTGCACTGCATTGCCGAGCACCACTTCGGCCGCTAGTGCACCACTATTCAACGTTTGGAATCTCGCAGCTGCCTTATCGGCCAATTGCGTCGATACTCGCCCGCTTTCAAACTCCGCGCGTAGCTGCCATGGCCACGGTTGATCGCTAGTCTTGGCAAACGGCTCGGGTAGCGCGCTGGTGATGCCAAGCAGGCGGCTCTCTAAGGTTAACACTGGACGAGCCGCAAGAGAGACCTCACCCTGCCACTGGGTGCGGCCACTCATCATTTGGCGAGCCTGCTCGGCAGGCAGCCCTGCCAACGACCACAGCGCAGACGACTCCACGCTGCCCTGCAAGGCAACACGCTGATCAGCCATCAGCTCTGCGCGAATATCACCGCCCTGCCACTGGCTGCTTAGCTCTCCTAACAGCGCATGCGCCTCACCCACCTGCTGCCAGCTGAGCCCACCATCCAGATCACGCAGGGTTATTGGTAGTGACGCGTAGCGCACAGCCGATAGCGCTGGCCGTGCATTAATCTCTAGCTGGAGCGCCTCCTCGTTATCCAGCGGCAGTACAAGGGCGATATCCCCTTCGATGATACCATCAACGGTAATATCGCTACGTGGTAGCGTGTCCATATCCGGCATGGCCTGAACAAAGTTCAGCAAGGATGCACCATCACTCTGAAGACTGCCTGATAGCTGAAGCGGCTGCTCTTTCTCCATACGTATCGTGCCTTGGGATACTTCAACGCCGTGGCTTTGGGCGTGCTCTACCTGGGCTTGAAGCACTCCTCCTTGCCACAGCAAGCGCCCCTCGACATCTTCCAAACGCGGCCACTCCGGCGCAATCGGCAAGTGGCCTTGAGTGACCTCCAGCGCGAGCGTTGCCGAGAGTTGATCTGATGAAGCCGCAGGTCCCAGGGGCTGACTAAGCTTCAGCGAACCTTGCGGCACTAAGCCACCAATATCGTTCTCCAACCACTCCCTCAGCTTCGGCTCAAATGCTTTCATGGGCAGCCACTGGGAGAGCGGGCGGGAGATCGCATCTACATCGGCAAATGCAATATCCAACCCAAATTGACCGCTTTGCTGCCCCGCGATCAAGCCGAACCCACCACTTACCTGGGCGCCATCCCAGTCCACATTGAGGTCACGGCCGCTAATCATGGTGTTAGGACCATCATACACCCACTCCACCACCCCTTCGGCGTGACTTAGCTGCATAGGTACATCGAAGAGTTCTGGAAAATAGAGCGTACTATCGCCTGCGCTGTTAAAGGTCACGCGGCCACGCAGGTCGCGAGCCTGCACCCAAGCGTCCAGCGGACCGCCTCCTGGCGCTTGCTGCCAGGGGAGTACAGCCACATTAGTAAGTGCAGCATCCACGCCCCATCGCCCCTCACGCTGCCCCAGGCTCAGCCCCTGCACCTGCCCTCGGGGCGAGAGCGTTTGCAATACCCGGGTGAGTGACTCAGGCAACAGCGCATACTCCCGCCAAGCCGCTAGCGAGGCGAGCTCAAACGCACTGGTTCGCAACTCCCACTGCCCCGGCTGGTGTGACAGATACCAGTGGTGTGGCAGCGCGGGGCCATCACCAACGCCTTCAGGCTGGGCCCACTCTACGGTTTCTGCATTGCCACTTAGCCACGCCTCACCGCCTTCGCTGTCGCGCAGCCACTGCCCACTGGCCTGAATGTTTCGCAGCACAGCGTACTCCACATCTTTACGTAGCGTCAGCTCGGGCACATCTAGTGCAAGCCGCGCATCAGCTAGCGCGCCTTCTTGCCAACGCCCCCATAGCTGCACATGACCGCCCACCTGTTCGAGAAAAGGCATGCGATCTGGCCGAAACAGTGCCGCCAGCACCACCAGATGATCCAACTGCATATCGAGCTGAAGCGCAGCAGAAAAGTCCCTAAAGCCTTGCTGACCGGGCTGCATTTCGGCACGCATGGTAATGGCGGGCAGCTCTGATGCCAGCACATCAGGCGCCTCGACAATATTCAGGGAGCCCTCTAATCGTGTGCGGCGATGATCGCCATTCAGAAGCAGCGAAGGTGCATGAAGCATCACAGTCTGCTGCTGGCCATGCAGCATGATGCGGCTGTTATCCACCCAAAGGCGCTGGCGCAGCAGCAGTCCAGCCCAGGCATCCAAGGATTCAAGGTCCACCTCTGGTTGTGGTGCTACCCCCAGCGGCAGCTTGGCCGGTGAAGGCCAGCCCCAGGCGATGTCAGGCTGCTGGTAGAGATGGAATTCGAGCCCAGACATACGCGCATCGCTGAAGATAGGCGCTAAGTGGCGCAACGTGGCCCAGGCATCCAAACGCAGCGACAAGCGATCAAGCCCTATCAGGGCCTGACCATCCGGCGTTTGCGCATGAAGGTCTTCAAGCTCCAGGTGCAGGACGTTGCGCTCCAGAGAGAGCGCTAGATGGTCGATGCTCACCGGCACGCCAATACGTGCCTCTAAAAGCGCCTCCAAGCGGGGGGACAATGCATCAACTTGGCTAGCAAAGAGACGCAGCGCTAACAGCAGTACCGCCAGCGTACCCAGCACAACGGCCACCCCTACTAGACAGCCACGAAAAAAAGAGCGTGGTGCCATCATTACATCAGTACGATGTCGTACTGCTCTTGGGAGTAGTGCTGCTCAACCTGAAAACGGATCGTTTTATTAATAAACGTTTCCAGGTCAGCGACCGCGGCAGACTCCTCATCAAGCAGCCTGTCCACTACTGGCTGGGATGCCAGCACCATATACGTTTCCGCACTATAAGCCCGCTCTTCACGCAGGATCTCACGGAAGATTTCGTAGCAGACCGTTTCAGGGGTTTTCAACGTGCCGCGACCACCACAGGTGGGACACGCTTCGCATAGTGTTTGTTCAAGGCTTTCCCGCGTGCGTTTACGGGTAAGCTGCACTAAACCAAGTTCGGTGACCCCGGTACATTTGGTTTTAGCATGGTCCCGCTCAAGCGCTTTTTCCAGCACGCGCAGCACTTGCCGCTGGTGCTCTACATCCACCATATCGATAAAGTCGATAATGATGATGCCACCTAAATTACGCAGCCTAAGCTGGCGGGCAATGGCAGTGGCGGCTTCCAGATTCGTCTTGAAAATAGTCTCTTCAAGGTTACGATGCCCCACATACCCACCGGTATTCACATCGATGGTAGTCATGGCCTCGGTGGGGTCAATTACCAAGTATCCTCCGGACTTGAGCTGCACCTTGCGACCTAGCGCTTTTTGAATCTCGTCTTCGACACTATAAAGGTCGAAGATGGGGCGTTCGCCGGGGTAGTACTCGATGCGATCAACAGCATCGGGCATAAACTCTTCAGCAAACTCGACCAGCTTGACGAAGTTCTCCCGGGAATCAATGCGTACTTTCTCGATATCATCCCGCATCACATCCCGCAGGGTGCGCATAAACAGCGGCAAGTCATCGTAGATGACGTTGGGAGGGGCGGCGGTGATTTTGCGCTCGCTGACCTTGCGCCAAATACGTAGCAAGAAGTACATGTCGCTGGCCAGCTCTTCATCGCCTACGCCTTCGGCCGCCGTACGCACGATAAAGCCACCCGTGACCTCAATGGTTTGCTCTTCGATACTTTTATCCAGCAGCGCTTTCAAGCGCTCCCGCTCGCGCTCATCTTCAATGCGCTGCGATACCCCGTGATGAGGCGAGTCAGGCATATAGACCAGATAGCGAGAGGGAATCGAAAGATGGGTAGTCAGCCGCGCCCCTTTGGTACCGATAGGATCTTTGGTGACTTGCACCACCAGCGCCTGACCTTCGTGTAGAAGCTGCCCGATGGTCTGCTGCTCGTCATTGGGCGTACCGGGTGGCATGACCTCATGGGCATGAATAAAAGCTGCGCGCTCTAAGCCAATATCAACAAAGGCAGCCTGCATGCCAGGCAGTACGCGCACCACTTTGCCTTTGTAGATATTGCCTACGATACCGCGCCTGCGAGAGCGCTCTATTAGCGCCTCTTGCAATACGCCGTTTTCCACCAGCGCAACGCGGGTCTCCATTGGCGTTAAATTTATGAGGACTTCACCGCTCATGCAAAATTCCTTATTGGATGTCCTATTCCTTGCCAGCGCAGCGGGCGATGAGTCGGTGGTTACGAGGGATAACGGCCCGCCCAAACGGGAACCCCTTGCTGGCGTAGCAAGCGCGTTGTTTCAAATAGTGGCAGCCCCACCACAGCAGAGTGACTGCCCTGAATTTGTTCAATAAAAATGGCGGCTAAGCCTTGAATAGCATACCCACCCGCTTTATCGGCGGGTTCGCCCGTCAGCCAGTAGCAGGCGATCTCTTTTGCTGTTAACTCGCGCATGGTGACGTCCGTGGCCACACAACAGGAGAGTATACCTAGCGGCCCGCTTACCGCTACTGCCGTGAGTACCTGATGCGTGCGCCCAGAGAGCATTCTCAACATCTCAGCCGCGTGCTGTTGATTATTAGGCTTACCTAAAATGGTGCTATCAATAACCACCGCGGTATCCGACCCCAGCACGGGCAGCGCGGTTTTGCCCACCGCCGCCTGCGCTTTTGCCACCGCCAGCCGTTCTACATAGGCCGTGGGAGACTCTGCCTCAAGCGGCGTTTCATCAATATCGCTTGGCAAGACACTGACCGGCACACCGATAGAGGCCAACAGTGCCTGGCGGCGTGGTGATGCCGAGGCCAAACAGAGCACGGGGGTGTGGTTATCGTCACGCATTGGCCATTCGCCGCTCAATCGCTTTAAACATTGTGGAGAGCCACGGCCAGAGGAATGCGCTGACCAGCGATGGGATCAAGAAAGAGAGATGTATGGAAAAAACACCCGTCAGCGTTCTTAGCCACTGCTCTATCAGCTGAGCCAACCCTAACAGCACCAGCACCAATACCGACTGTTGTACCAGCGAATAAGCACGAAAACGGGGATACACTAGCGCGGCTAAAAACGTAAGAATCGAAAAAATCAGTGCATGCTGTCCAAGCGCTGTCCCCTCAATAAGATCCATCAAGAGGCCAAATACAAAGCCGTGAAAAACCCCAACTCGATCCGGCGCTTGCATACACCAATAAATCAACATTAGCCCAATCCACTCCGGGCGAAAAACCTGCCAACCATCGGCCAGGGGCATTACCTGTAAGCAGAGCGCAAAAATAAGGCTCAGCCAGACCACCACCAGTGGCACTACCGGCGCACGCGCCATTAGCGTTCCTCCTGCATGGCCGGGGAAGCTGGCTGCCCAAGCCGCTGGGCGGCATGGAGCGCATCGGCTGAAATATCCATGGACTCATCCCAAATAGAAGCATCCAACTCTTCGCGGGGTGGTGGAAAGAGCAGCAGGAAGTGGCGTGAACGCTGAAGCTGAGCCGAAGGTTCAGCAACAACCCGGGCAAATGGCTGGCCAGGGTCGTGATACACCTCGGTCACTCGCGCAACGGGGTAGCCCGGCGGAAAACGCCCTGCCAAACCAGAGGTGGTCAGTAAGTCACCTTCGCGAATATCCGCCGTATCCGGCACATGGAGAACGTTCACACTGCCGTAACGGCCAGTACCCTGAACAATAAAACGCAGCCCATTGCGGTTAACCTGCACTGGTAGAGCATGGCTTGCATCGGCTAACAGCAACACACGGCTAGAGTAGGCTGAAACAGCAGCCACCTGACCAACCAAACCCGATGCATCAATCACCGGCTGACCGACATAGGCACCGTTGCGGTGCCCACGATCCACCACCATTTGATGGCTAAACGGGTCATTATCCAGCGAGAGTAGCTCCGCCGTGATATAGGGAATATCGCGCCGCTCGGCAGCGCCAAGCAAGTTGCGTAGCTCGGCGTTCTCAGCCGTCAGGTTAGCCAAGCGCTGCCCGCGGTGAGAGAGCGTCAAGATTTGCTCACGCAAGTGGCGGTTTTCATCCACCAGCGCCTGCTGGTCGGCGAGTGCTAGCGCGCCCCAATTCAGCAGATCACTAGGCACACTGACTACCCACTGGATGGGAGCGACAATCGTGGTCATTTGGGCGCGCACATCTTCCATGCGAGTAAAACGATGGTCGACAAACATCAACGCGCTTGCCGCCAGCACACAGAAGAATAGCCGGTAACCGGGTAGCGGCCCGTGTGAGAACAGCGGTTTAATAGGCAATCCCCCGCGTTAAACCGCTGCGATCAGTCGCTCGACAGCAACTCAAAGGTATGCTGGTCAATCATCTCCAGCGCCTTGCCACCGCCACGCGCCACGCAGGTCAGCGGATCTTCGGCCACGATGACCGGCAGGCCAGTTTCTTCGGCGATCAGCTTGTCGAGGTCACGCAGCAGCGCGCCACCGCCGGTCAGCACCAGGCCGCGTTCGGCGATGTCGGACGCAAGCTCGGGGGGCGACTGCTCCAGCGCGCTCTTGACGGCAGATACGATAGAGCCCAGCGTTTCCTGGAGCGCCTCGAGAATCTCGTGAGAGTTGAGCGTGAAGCTTCGCGGGATGCCCTCCGCCAGGTTACGGCCGCGCACGTCGATCTCGCGCAGCTCGCCACCCGGGTAGGCACACCCGATCTCTTCCTTGATGCGCTCGGCCGTGGCTTCGCCGATCAGGCTACCGTAATGGCGGCGCACGTACGCGGTGATCGCCTCATCAAAACGGTCACCGCCTACGCGAATCGATTCTGAGTACACTACGCCATTCAGCGAAATAATCGCAATTTCAGTAGTACCACCACCGATATCCACGACCATCGAGCCCTGCGCTTCTTCTACCGGTAGCCCAGCACCAATCGCGGCTGCCATCGGCTCTTCGATCAGGAATACTTCTCGGGCACCCGCGCCTTCTGCTGACTCGCGAATTGCCCGACGCTCGACCTGAGTCGACATACAGGGTACGCACACCAGAACCCTAGGGCTTGGCGTGAGGAAAGTGCTCTGGTGCACTTTACGAATAAAGTGCTGAAGCATCTGCTCGGTAACGGTGAAATCGGCGATAACGCCGTCTTTCATCGGGCGAATAGCCGTAATGTTGCCAGGCGTGCGGCCGAGCATGCGTTTAGCGTCAGCACCTACCGAGGCTACGCTGCGCATATTGCCAGACTGGCGGATGGCGACTACGGACGGTTCATCGAGCACGATGCCACGACCGCGTACATAAATCAGTGTGTTGGCCGTACCCAAGTCGATCGATAGATCGCTGGAAAACAGCCCCCTCAAACGTTTGAACATGGATGTTGTTACCTAGTGCAGACCGGGAACCCTGTGCGGATGCAAACGGTATCACCGCAACCCCTTGGCAGCAAGCACGAGTCGTGCCGAACACTGCCCGTCAGGGCCATTATGTGGTACCTTTTGCGGCTATTTTCCACGTCTGCTCCGTCAGACGAATTTAAGATGACCGTATGTATACCGCTTAAAGCGAAATATGTTCCATCACGATTGCGAGGAAACCTCGATCATGGCGCTTGAAGAATCTCATGTGCGCCGGGCCGCACACTTGGCCCGACTCGCCGTTAGCGATGACCAAGCCAGTGGCTTTGTCGACGATCTCAGCCGCATTCTGGACATGGTCGACCAGCTCCAGAGCCTGGATACCGAAGGCGTCGCGCCGCTGTCGCATCCGCTAGACGCTACCCAGCGCCTGCGCGCCGATGAAGTCACGGAAACCAACCAGCGCGACACGTTCCAGCGCTGTGCCCCGGCAGTGGAAAACGGTCTTTATCTGGTGCCGCGTGTGGTCGAGTAACCCACGCCCACCGCTCGTTTCCGCTTATTCTATTCGCCCCTGAACGGAGCTTCCGGGTCATGCATGATAAAACCGTAACGCAGCTCGCCGCCGCCCTAGCCAGCGGCGAACTCTCCAGCCGAGAGCTGACTTCCCACTTTTTGCAGCGCATTGAGAAAGCCGACGGTCAGCTCAATAGCTTTATTACCGTGACCGCCGAACAGGCGCTAAGCCAGGCCGAAGCCGCCGATAAAGCGCGTGCTGACGGCAAAGCAGGCAAACTCACTGGCATTCCGCTAGCGCTAAAAGATATTTTTTGTACGCAAGGCGTCAAAACCAGCTGCGGCTCCAAAATGCTCGATAACTTTCTCGCGCCTTACGACGCCACCGTGGTAGAGAAACTCAGCGCTGCGGGCACCATTAGCCTGGGTAAAACCAATATGGACGAGTTCGCCATGGGCTCCTCCAACGAAAACAGCCACTACGGCGCGGTCAAAAACCCGTGGGACCTCGCTGCCGTTCCCGGCGGCAGCTCCGGCGGCAGCGCAGCGGCAGTGGCAGCAGGGCTTGTGCCTGCAGCCATGGGTACCGATACCGGTGGCTCTATTCGCCAGCCAGCGGCGTTCTGCGGCATTACCGGCCTGAAGCCCACCTACGGGCGGGTTTCCCGTTACGGCATGATCGCCTACGCCTCCAGTCTCGACCAGGCAGGCCCCATGGCACGCACTGCCGAAGATTGTGCGCACCTGATGAACGTGATTGCCGGTCACGATGTACGCGACTCCACCAGCGTCGCCCGTGGCGTGCCGGACTACACCGAGACGCTCAACGCCCCGCTCTCTGGGCTTAAGATCGGCCTGCCGAAAGAGTACTTTGGCGACGGTTTAGACCCAGAAGTAGAAAAGGCTGTGCGTGAGGCGGTGAAGGTGTATGAGTCGCTGGGTGCCACAGTGCGCGAAGTCAGCCTCCCGCATACGCACTACGCAATTCCCGCTTACTACGTCATTGCTCCCGCCGAGGCGTCGTCTAACCTTTCGCGCTACGATGGTGTTCGCTTTGGCCACCGCTGCGACTCGCCCGTCGACTTGCAAGACCTGTACACCCGCTCGCGCGCAGAAGGGTTCGGTGAAGAGGTGAAGCGCCGCATTCTCATTGGCACGCATACGCTATCGGAAGGCTTCTTCGACGCTTATTACACAAAAGCGCAGAAAGTTCGCCGCTTGATTCGTCAAGATTTTCTCGATGCTTTCGAGGATGTCGACGTGCTCATGGGCCCCGCCTCACCGACGCCTGCCTTCGACCTGGGCGCCAAGAAAGATCCGGTTTCCATGTATTTGCAAGATATCTACACCATCGCCGTCAACCTGGCAGGCATCCCAGGTATTAGCGTTCCCGCAGGCTTTGCCGGTGGCCGCCCGGTAGGCTTGCAGATTCTGGGCACCCACTTTGCCGAAGCGCAGCTGCTCAACGTTGCTCACCAGTTCCAGCAAGCGACCGACTGGCACCTTCAACTGCCTGCCTTTGCCGAGGAGAACGCCTAATGCAATGGGAAACCGTGATTGGGCTGGAAGTTCACGTTCAGCTCGCAACGCGCTCTAAGATCTTTTCCGGCGCCTCCACTGCGTTTGGCGCCGAGCCGAACACCCAAGCCTGCGCCGTCGACTTGGGCCTGCCGGGCGTGCTGCCGGTGCTCAATGAGCAGGCCGTCGCCATGGCCGTGCAGTTTGGCCTCGCCGTCCACGCCGAGATCCCTGAAGTCTCGGTGTTCGACCGTAAGAATTACTTCTATCCAGATTTGCCGAAGGGCTACCAAACCAGTCAGATGTACCACCCCATCGTGGGCGCGGGTGAAGTCGAGATCACGCTGGATGACGACACCACCAAACGGATTCGTATTCACCACGCCCACCTGGAAGAGGACGCCGGCAAATCGCTGCACGAAGACTTCCACGGCATGACCGGGATCGACCTGAACCGGGCGGGCACGCCGCTTTTAGAGATCGTCTCCGAGCCGGACATGCGCAGCGCCAAAGAAGCCGCCGCCTATCTCAAAGCGATTCACTCCATCGTCACCTATCTGGGCATTTCCGACGGCAATATGGCCGAAGGCTCGATGCGTTGCGACGTTAACGTGTCGGTGCGCCCTAAAGGACAAGAGGCATTTGGCACTCGCGCAGAAATTAAAAACGTTAACTCGTTCCGCTTTGTGGAGCGCGCCATTGCGTTTGAAGTCGAACGTCAGATTGAACTGATTGAAGACGGCGGCAAAGTAGTGCAAGAGACCCGCCTGTTTGATCCAGAGCGCGACGAAACCCGCAGCATGCGCACCAAGGAAGAGGCGAACGACTACCGCTACTTCCCCTGCCCCGACCTGCTGCCGGTGGTGCTGGATCAAGCCTACCTGGATCACCTGCGCAGCCAACTACCGGAGCTGCCCGCCGATAAGCGTGCCCGCTTCCAGAATGAGCTAGGCCTGTCCGCTTACGACGCTAACGTGCTATCAGCCAGTCGTGAAATGGCGGAGTTTTTCGAGGAAGTACACCGGGTATGTGGCGACGCCAAGCAGGCGGCCAACTGGGTACAGGGCGAACTTTCCGGCGCGCTGAACCGCGAGAATCTGAGCATCCAAAATAGCCCAGTGTCAGCCCAACAGCTTGGCGAACTCATCAGACGTGTGCTGGATGACACCATTAACGGTAAAGCCGCTAAGCAAGTGTTCCAAGCGCTATGGAATGGCCAGGGCGAGAGCGCGGATGCCGTCATCGAAGCCAAAGGCTTAAAGCAGGTGACCGACACCGGCGCGATTGAAGCGATGATCGATCAAGTCATTGCCGAAAGTCCGGCCCAGGTGGCGCAGTACCGTGATTCCGAGCCCGAGAAGCGTGGCAAGATGATTGGCTACTTTGTGGGTCAGGTGATGAAGGCATCACGCGGCACGGCTAACCCGCAACAGGTCAACGGCTTGCTGAAAGAGAAGCTGGATGCGCTGCTATAGAAAACGCGCATAGGTGCGGTGATAGACCACAAGCGGCTGCTTCGGCAGCCGCTTTTTTATGGCTGATTTTTATGACTCAGTTTTAGGATTAGGACAGCTGGCTAGGCTGGGTAAAGCGCTTAAGCTGCGCGCAGCCCGCCGCCCAGACGTCAGCCTCTAGCTCGGCAATGGCCGCCGTGGGGAAGCCAACGCCCTGGCTTGGCGCGCCTTCGACCAATAACCCAGCCAAGTCGCCCACCAAGGGCATGTGGCTGACCAGCATAATCGGCGCGTCATCACGATGAGTGAGCAACCACTCGCTCACATCGCTCGGCGGGTCTTCCGGGGTAATAAACGACAGCGTGTTAAGCGGCGCGCCCAAGGCATCGCTAATCCGCTGGGCGGTTTGCTGAGCGCGCACATAGGGGCTTGCGTAGAGCATTGGCAGCGTCAGCTCGCCCTGCTCAACGCGCGATGCCAGCCAGCGAGCCATGGTCTCGGCCTCGCGCTCCCCTCTGGGCGTCAGCAGTCGGGCGTGGTCAGGAAAGCCTGGGGCGGCTTCGCCATGGCGCATAATCAATACGCTATTCATCGCAACCTCCGCTGTTGTGTTGGCCCTGGTGGGCCTGCTCGCGATGCGCCTGCTGAACCGCTTCCCGGGGCAGGATAAATTCCACATCACTGCTCTGCTCTCCCATCATGAGCGTACTCGCCATTTCTTGTGCGGGCACCCCATCGAAGAGCACACGATTCAACCCTTCGGCCAACGGCATATAAACCCCCATCTCGCGCGCTTTTGCGCAGACCAGCTTGACGGTATTGACGCCTTCCGCCACTTGACCAAGCGCAGCCACCGCTTCCTCTAACGACAGCCCCGTACCCAGTGCATGGCCCACGCGGTAATTGCGCGACAAGTTAGACGAGCAAGTGACGATCAGGTCGCCCACGCCTGCCAAACCAAGAAACGTCATGGGGTTGGCCCCCTGGGCAACGGCGAAACGGCTCATCTCGGCCAGCGCTCGGGTCATCAGCATGCTGCGGGTGTTCTCCCCCATCCCCAGCGCCGCGGCCATGCCCGCTGCAATGGCGTAAATATTCTTTAATGCGCCCCCCAGCTCCACGCCGTGACGATCATTACTGGCGTATACGCGGAAATAGCGACAGCCCAGCACTTGCTGTACTCGAGTGCGCGTTAGCGCATCCGCACTGGCGATCACCGTGGCGGTCAACTGCTTGTCAGCAATCTCGGAGGCCAAATTAGGCCCTGCAATGACGCCAATATGGGGGAAGCCGGTCTCCTGCTCCAGCACTTGGCTCATCAGTAAAAAGCCATCTTGCTCAATCCCTTTGGTGGTGCTGACCAGGATTTGTTCGGGCGAGAGCCAGGGCTTGGCCGCTTGCACCACGCTGCGAAACGCTTTCGACGGGATGGCAATCAGCACCAGTTCGGCACCCGTCAGCACCGATTTCAAGTCGGTCAATGCGGTGACGGCAGGGTTGATCGCATAGTCGGGAAGATAGCGGCCGTTGCGGTGCTCTCGGTTGATCTGCGCGACCAGCGCCTCGTCGCGCAACCATTGACGCACGTTAGCGCCATTGTCGGCGGCGATACTGGCCAGCGCGGTACCAAAACTCCCGCCCCCCAGCACCGCGACGTTACTTTGCTGCTCTGCCATAGCCATGTCCTGAGTTCTTTTACGTAACGGTGGGCCTCAACCCCCATTTTGATAAGCACTATCTTAACAAAACAAGCGGACCGCTTGGTCAACCAAGCGGGCCGCGACTAGCGAGCTTAGGGCATTAAGCCGTCAACACACTATTGAGGCGCTTCACGTAGGCAGCCGGGTCGTCCAGATGGCCGCCCTCGGCAATGATCGCCTGATCCAGAAGGATGTGGGCTAACTGGCCAAATAGATCACCCTCTGCATTTTCCAAACGGGCCACTAGGGCATGGTTGGGGTTGAGCTCCAGAATGGGCTTCACCTCCGGCAGCTTCTGGCCTGCGGCTTCCATAATGCGGCGCATTTGGTAGCCCATCTCGTGCTCGGGCAGTACCACACAGGCGGGTGAATCGGTCAGGCGGTGGGTGATTTTCACCTCTTGAACGCCATCGCTCAGCGCTTCTTTGACGCGCTTTACGAGATCTTCCTTCGCCTTGGCCGTCTCTTCCTGGGCTTTTTTCTCGGCTTCGTCTTCGACATCGCCCAGGTCCAGCTCGCCTTTGGCCACGTCGGCGAAAGACTTGCCATCGAACTCGGTCAGGTGGCTCATCAGCCACTCATCGATACGATCGGAGAGGAGCAGCACTTCGATGCCTTTCTTGCGGAAAATCTCCAGGTGCGGGCTGTTCTTCGCGGCATTGAAGCTATCCGCCACCACGTAGTAGATCTTCTTCTGACCTTCCTTCATGCGCTCGACGTATTCGGCCAGAGAGTGCTCCTGGGCGGACGTGTCGGTATGCGTGGAAGCAAAGCGCAGCAGACCGGCGATTTTTTCGCGGTTAGCGAAGTCTTCACCTGGGCCCTCTTTCAGCACACTGCCAAAGGTGTTCCAGAACGTTTGATACTGCTCGCTATCTTTGGACAGTTTCTTGAGCATGTCCAGGGCACGCTTGGTCAAGGCACCCTTGATCTTGTCGACCTTGGGGTCCTGCTGCAGCAGCTCACGAGAGACGTTCAGCGACAAATCGCGCGTATCCAACACACCCTTGATGAAACGCAGGTAGAGGGGCAGGAACTGCTCGGCATCATCCATGATGAAGACACGTTGCACGTAAAGCTTCACACCGCGCGAGCCGTCACGGTCGAACATGTCGAACGGTGCGCGGCCCGGCACGTAGAGCAGGCTGGTGTACTCGAGCTTACCCTCGACTTTGTTGTGACTCCAGGTAAGCGGATCACTGAAGTCGTGGGCAACGTGCTTGTAGAACGCCTTATACTCGTCGTCGCTGATCTCGCTCTTCGGGCGCGCCCACAGCGCGGTAGCTTCGTTGACAGTTTCCCACGTCGTCACTTCGCTACCTTCGATCTCGTTACCGTCGTCATCCTTGGCGGTTTCGACCTTGGGCATACGCACCGGCACTTCGATGTGGTCAGAGTACTTGCGCACCAAGCTTTGCAGGCGGTAGTCGTCGGCGAACTCTTTTGCATCGTCTTTTAAATGCAGGGTGATTTCCGTGCCGTGAGCGTCACGCTCGATGTCGGCAACAGTAAACTCGCCTTCGCCTTTGGAGCGCCACTCGACGCCTTCAGATGCGGCGGTGCCCGCTTTACGAGTACGTACGACCACTTCGTCGGCCACGATGAAGGCCGAATAGAAACCAACCCCGAACTGACCGATCAGCTTGGCGTCTTTTTGCTGCTCGCCGGAGAGCTGCTTCAAAAACTCTGCCGTACCGGAACGCGCGATGGTGCCCAAGTTGGCAATCACATCTTCGCGGTTCATGCCGATACCATTATCGCGCAGCGTGATGGTGTTGGCGTCGCAGTCGTGCTCGATCTCGATACGCAGCTCGCTATCGCCTTCGTATAGAGCGTCGTTATCGAGTGCGGCATAGCGTAACTTGTCACAGGCATCAGCGGCGTTGGAAATCAGCTCGCGTAGAAAAATCTCCCGATTCGAGTACAGGGAGTGGATCATTAGATTCAGGAGCTGTTTGACTTCCGTCTGAAAGCCAAGAGTTTCTTCATGGGTCGCAGTCGTCATGCGCTTAGCCCTCATTGATCACGTGTTGCTTGACGCCTCTGCCCACAGGCAGAGGCGGAAAAGGTAGTGAACTCAATATGGGGATAAGTGAAGGGATTTCAAGAAGGTGTGCGTGAAGAAGCGGTGGCTGCCTCAGTAGCCGATTTCCAAGCGCGATAGTCGGCCAACTGCGTATCGACGCGGTTTAGTAACCAGCCTACGATCAATACGTCATCGACCACTCCTAGCAGCACCAAAAAGTCGGGGATCAGGTCGAATGGCATGACCAGGTAGGCCAACGCCAGCGCCATGGTGCCAAACGCAGACCAGGGAATCGGCCTGAAATCTCCTTTCAGCACATCGCGGGTCATGGGTAAAAATAGCTTGAGCGCACGGGCGATACGTTTAACGGCCCATACGCGTGTTTTCAATCGACGAAACAATCCCCAAACGGATAATCGTGCCATCGTTATCGAATCCTCTTAGTGTCACGATTGTCAGAACCTTATCTGTGCGTATAGTTCACTTGTCCGTATAGTTCACTATTGCGCCTTTGACCCTACCAGCGAGCAAGAGGGAGTGCCATGCCGGCTACGCCATTACGTTCTACCCTTCGCACTCTATGCGCAGCAGCCATCATCGGCCTACCGACGGGGAGTTGGGCAGCCACTGATGACGCTATGCGTGATGCGCTCAACGCCGCACGCCAGCAGCAGTGGCAACACATCGATGAGCGCGCCATCGAAGGACACATACTCAGCGGTTATGTCACCTATCACCGCTTACGCAACCAGTTGCCCAACGTGGCCGCCAGTCAAGTGCTGCAGTTCATCGAACAACATGCCGACTCTCCGCTATCGGAATGGATGCGCGGCCAAGCCATTGCCAAATATGGTCATGCAGGACGTTACGGCGATCTACTCACCGTCGCCGATGGCGAGCCTGCTGGAACGGCACGTCAGTGTTACTACTACATGGCGCTCATCGACCGTGCCCCAGAAGAGTCGCGCCGCGCGGGCTTGGCGCTTTGGCGAGTAGGCAGCTCACAGCCCGATGCCTGTGACCCCCTTTTCAACCGCCTACGGGCCGATGGCACTATCGATGCGACCGCCATCTGGGAACGCAAGATGCTAGCTTGGCAAGCGGGCGAATCGCGCCTGAGTAACTACCTAGGCGGACTACTGAGCAGCGAGTGGCAAACGGCCCTCGACACAGTGGACGCGGTCAGCAACAACACCAGGGCTATCACCAGCGCCCCCACCTGCCTAGGCCCGGAGTGCAGAGCCACGGCGGCTTTCTACCAAGCCGCCATGCAGCGCCTGACCCGAGACGACACGCCTACCGCTTTCGCCGCTTGGCAGCAGCTCTCGCCGCGCTTGAACTTAACGTCGCTAGAGCGCCAAGTGATCGATGAGGAACTGGCGTTCTATGCCCTTGTACGCAATGTACCTGGCACTCTGGGCTGGGTCGATAGTGTGCTGCCCTCTCTAGAGAGCGAACGCGTGCTGGAGCTGCGCGTACGTCGCGCCTTGGCAGACCGCCAGTGGACAGAGGTGATGCACTGGATTGCTGAAATGCCTTCCAGCCAGCAAGAGAGCAGCCGCTGGCAGTACTGGCTGGGGCGTGCCAACGAACAGCTGGGTAATCAGGAAGCTGCTCAGGCGCGCTACCAGCAGGCTGCCCAGGACCGTAGTTTCTATGGCTTTGCCGCCGCTGAGAAAATCGGCCAGCCGTACCGACTCAACCACGAGCGCCACCACTTCGACGAAGCCACCCGCGAGGATATCGCGCGACTGCCCGCCGTACAGCGCACGCAAGCGCTGCTGCGTATTGGCGAAGAGGGCCTGGCCAACAGCGAGTGGCTGCATGCCGTGCGCGAAGCGTCGCCTTACCAGGCTCGTGCCCTCGCCGACTACGCTGCCCATCAGCAGTGGCACGCCCGGCTAGTACAAACCACTATTGCTGGCGAGATGTGGGATGCGTTGGAGTGGCGCTTTCCACCCGCTTACCGCGATGACTTTTTGGCTTGGGGTCATCAAACCGGCGTTGACCCTTATCTGCTGATGGCAATCACTCGCCGAGAAAGCGCCTATAACCCGGTTGCCCTCTCTCCTGCAGGTGCACGTGGCTTAATGCAGTTAATGCCGGGCACTGCCGCGCAGGTGAGCCGCCAGTTGGGGCTTAACGACCCCGGGCCTTATGGCGTACTGGAGCCTGAGCTGAATATTCGCCTGGGTAGCACTTACCTTCGCGACAAGTTAGAACGCTATCAGGGCAACCGCTTAGCGGCGACTGCCGCTTATAACGCTGGCCCTGGTCGCGTAGACCAGTGGCTGGGCAGCAACAGCATGGAGTCGTTCGACCTGTTCGTGGAGAGCATCCCCTTCCGCGAAACCCGCGATTACGTGCAGGCCGTACTGAGCTATCGGGTCATCTTCGAGAGCCTGGCCAACGGCGGTAGCAGTGAAGGCGTTTCGCTATTGAACGACAGCGAGCAGAGCGTTCGCTACGACCGCGCGCTGGTTCAACGCTAAGCCTGTCTCCGCTCCCCTCCCGCGCCCGGTCACACCGGGCGCTGCTCCAGCGCCAGCCGCAGCCCGAACATGACCAGCACCGCCCCCGTGGCCGCATTCAGGGTTTGTGCAAAGCGCGCGCTGGCCAGCCATTTGCTGGCGCCTCCCACCATCAGCACCACGCTGATCTGCCAGATATTAGCAATGACAAAATGTACGCCTGCCAGCCAGAGTGATTTCAGCAGCGCAGGGTCGGTGGGTGCGATAAATTGCGGCAAAAACGCCATATAGAAAATCACGGTTTTAGGATTCAGCACATTCGAAAGAAGCCCCTCTTTGATCGGCTGCCAAAGCGGCACTGGCATGGACTCCTTCATAACACCTTTCACCGGCAGCGGTGTTCCCTGGCGAGCTGCCAGCAGACTAGTGATACCCAGCCAAATCAGATATGCCGCCCCTGCCAGCTTCAGCATATTAAACGCCCAAGCCGACTGCAGCAGAATGAATGAAATCCCTAACGCAGAAACGGTGGCATGCACAAACAAGCCGCAGCAAATCGCTACGCTAGTGGCCACCCCGTCCCGAATCCCGCCTCGCGCTGTATTACGGATCACCAAGAGCGTGTCTACCCCTGGGCTTATCGATAGCAGCGTAATTGCCACAACGAAAGGGATAAACTGCGCATCAATAAGATTGAGTTCCATCATGGGCCAGGCTCGCTGAGTGATAAAAAATCGGGTAAGCGGATTAAATGGTTGATCTTACCTTTGCATGAGAGTGAGACAGACCGGCATCTCATCGGATTATCTGGTTGATGCTTCACCTACTGCTGGTGCATGTTTCCTTCGCTAATTCCAGCAAGAACCCCACACGCCTC